>NZ_CP054492.1:912585-1216780 GCF_015265455.1 Candidatus Sulfurimonas baltica
TGACCATCCGCAGGAGTATCAATCAAGATTAAATACTAAAAAATAGCACAGTAGTTTTGAAGTAAACTACTAATGGTTTACTTCTCTATTTAAAACTTTTTCAACCGAAGCAATCTTTGACTTTAGTCTATTTTGCTTACTATTTCTTATATCAAACTTCAAAGATGAATATACTCTGTCGCACTCTTTAAGTTGCTCATAGGCAAGTTCTATTATAGCTAGTGCTTCTTTCAACGTATCTGTCTCAATAATGGTTCCCATTGGCGTAAGCTGATAGGAGACACCTGATCTGTCTATAACATCTATTACTTTGCTGACCTGTGCTGAAACTGAATCTCCATCTCGACAATTTTCCGATATAGGAAACATACTGAACTCTAGTAATATACTCATGCGTTGACCTCTCTTTTATTTAATAAACTCTAGTGCTTTATAGGATTTTATTCCATTTATTTTGTGAAATTTATCTGAGCCCTCTACTTCATACACAATCGTAAATCCATAGTTAAATTTTTGTTCCAGTGAATTAATTATGAAAGATCTTCTAAATGGAAGATAAATATTTTTGGCTGTATTTGGAGCGATTAACATTGAGTCAAAAGAATATTCGTCCTCCCCATAGTGCTCTGTAAGAGAGAGTATTTTTATTAGTTTACTTGTAGCATTACTTATATTTAAATTTGAATCAATTGTTTGTAACTTTATATTTTTATCTGAGATTAAAAAAATTTTTGGTTTATTTTTAGAGTAGATTTGTTTAAAAACTGATAATTGAACTTCAGCATCAGGATTACTTATGTACTTTATTAGTCCGGAATCTTCTTTAACTGCAATAAATTGAACTTCTTTATCTGGATTTTCTATATATTCAATTAGTCCAGCTCTGTGTTTGACTGCAATTATTTGAGCCTCTATATCTGGAGTTTTTATGTATCGTATAAGTTCCGGATTTTGTTTTAAAGCAATAAGTTGAGTCTCTTTATCCGGTTTATCTATATGTTCAATAAGAGTAGCATCTTGTCTAATAACAACAAGTTGAACCTCTTTATTTTGATCTTTGATATATTTAATAAGAGAAGGATTTTTTTTAACAGCAATAAGTTGAATTTGTATATCCGGATTTTTTATGAATTCAATAAGATTAGGATTCTCATTTACAGCAATAAGTTGAACTTCTCTGTCTTGGTTTTCTATATATTCAATAAGGTTTGCATTTTGTTTTACAGCAATAAGCTGAATATCTTTGTCAGGATTTTTTATATACTCTATTAGTTTAGGATTTTGTTTAATGGCAATAAGCTGAATTTCCTTAATTGGATTTTTTATATACTTAATAAGCTCAAAATTTTGTTTAATTGCAATAAGTTGAACGTCTCTTTCAGGATTATTGATGTATATAATTGCGGATGGGTCTTGATTT
The DNA here is from genome assembly GCF_015265455.1 of Candidatus Sulfurimonas baltica. Taxonomy (NCBI): domain Bacteria; kingdom Pseudomonadati; phylum Campylobacterota; class Epsilonproteobacteria; order Campylobacterales; family Sulfurimonadaceae; genus Sulfurimonas; species Candidatus Sulfurimonas baltica. The sequence continues at coordinate 914,006 of NZ_CP054492.1, forward strand.
ACTGATATAAGTTGTATCTCTTTATCAGGGTTTTGTATATATCTAATAAGGTCAGTGTTGTGTTTTATGGCAATTAACTGAACCTCTTTATCTGGGTTTTTAATATATATAATCGTTGAAGGGTCTTCATTTACTGCAATTAATTGAACCTCTTTAGCCGGGTTTTCAATATATTTAATAAGTTCACTATTTTGTTTTACAGCAATGAGTTGAACTTCACTACATGGGTTCTCTATGCTTTCAATACATGCCGGATATTTATTGACGGCTGATATTTGCTCTTGTATTGAAGCAAGATTTAAATTGTTAATGCTCCCATTAGAAGGAGCAGATGCACAGCCGGCAAAAATGCTTCCAATAAAAAACACGATTATTAATTCAATTATAATAACTATTTTCATTTTATACCTTTTATTAATTATATACAAAGTTTGTAACATAATCAAAATAAGTATACTTTTTTTTATTGAAAACTACATCTCTATTAAAAATAAGCATATTAAGTTAATTGTCTAAATTACTAAATAGACTAAATTATGATATTATTTTATTCTTAAAAACAAAGGAATACTATGGCTAACCTTGATTCAATTATTGAACTATATTCAGATCTTGCAGACAACCCATTAAAAGATTTTGGTTGGAAAAAAGGATTCACCAATGCAAAATCTCATGGATACAGGGATGAGTGGTTTGAAATATTGCCCCAAGAGATATGGAAATACTGCGCAGCAGTTGGAAATCCATTTTTAAATGCAGAGATAAATAGCGGAGATGTTGTAGTTGATTTAGGCTGCGGTGCAGGTGTTGATTTGCTAGTAAGTGCACAGTTAGTAGGGGAAGATGGACGAGCAATAGGGGTTGATATCACACCAAAGATGGTTGAAAAAGCAAAAGAACATGCAGATATGGCTGGCTTCTTACATGTAGATGTGATAGAGAGTAGTTTTGACAATATACCATTAGAAGATGAGAGTGTGGATGTCGTGATTTCTAACGGGGCAATTAACTTGACAAGCTGTAAAGAGAGTGTTTTTGCTGAGATATTTCGTATATTAAAGCCAGATGGGAAACTCTTTTTTGCAGATATTATTGATATATCAAAAGATGATAAATCATCTACATGTTGCTCGGCAGAAGCAGTAAAAGAAGAGAGTTGCTGTTCTGAGAGTGAAGTTCAGAGTTCTTGGGCAAATTGTGTAGCTGGAACTTTAAAACAAGAGAAGCTTATTGATATTATGAATAACGCCGGTTTTACAGATATTGAGTGTACTGGCCTGACTGATTACACAACATCAGATACTACAAGAGGTGCTACTTTTAGGGGTGTTAAAAATATATTAAAGCAGAGTAGACAAAAGCATTGGAATGATGTGTTTATAGAAAAAGATTATACTCAGGTTTTGTGGCACCAAAACTCTCCAGTATTATCTTTAAAACTTATACAAAAGTATGGTATTGCAGATGAAGATGCAATTATAGATGTTGGTTGTGGAGCCTCTTTCTTGGTTGATAATCTTATTGAAAAAAATTACAAAAATATTACTCTTCTTGATATTGCCGAGTCCTCTTTAGATATTGTAAAAGAGAGACTTGGAGAGTTGGGCTCAGCCGTCAGATACAAATGTTGTGATGTGACCCAGTTTGAAGCGACCAACAGTTTTGCCCTTTGGCACGACAGGGCAGTTTTTCATTTCTTGCTAGATGCAAACGATAGAAAAAAATATCTTAAAAGTATGTATCAGGCATTAAAGTCCGGTGGCATAGCAGTTATAAGCACTTTTGCAATTGACGGACCGCAGCAGTGTTGTGGATTGGATATTGTCCAGTATGATGCCCAAAAAATGAAAGAAGAGTTGATAGATGGGTTAGAACTTTTAGAGAGTTTTGAGATGCAGCACTTGACACCAAAAAACAGTTATCAAGCATACATCTGTTTTATTATTAAAGCTACTAAATAGTAGCTTTAGTTTTTTTGGTCTATATCTCGTCCTCTGATTTAATTACAGGTTTCTCATTCTCAATAAAGGGGTAACCGGCTCTAGCCCAGCCCTTTACACCGGCAGTTAGGTTATATACATTTTTATAACCTAAGTGTTTCATAGCCTGAGCTGCTAATAAACTTCTCGCTCCCAAACGACTATATACTACGATTACAGTGTTTTTGTTATCAATTATTCCTAAAACTTTAAATTCTAAATCACATCTAGATATTGCATAACTCTCATCATCTGTATATATCTCTGCCTTAACTTTTTTTGATGCGCCTCTTACATCTAAAAGAGTTACATCTTCTCCATTGTCAAGCATTTTTTTCAACACAGCAGGGCTCATCTCCTCTACTTCAACTCTTGCGTCAGCAAGCATTTTGTCAAGATCTTTATTTCCAGTTCCCGTGCAGGCCTGCTGGTTGCAGGCAGTAGGATTTGCTTTTTCATTGCTCATATATTTTAAAACAGGTAGGCTTTTTATCGGTTTTACAACTTCATTTTCAACGATTGTTTCAGTTGTGCAGCTATTACAATCTGCCTCAACATTGAAGTATTTATATCCCCATATAGGAAAAGAAAGCATAATAATCGAAAACAGAGTTACTGTTGCTAAAAACTTTTTACTAGAGAAAAATCCAATCTTGCTTTCATCATCACAAGCACAATTAATATCATCTTTTTTTGTTTTTAGCTTATCCCACCAAGCATAAAGCAACACTAAAATAGTTAGACCAACTAAGTAATTATGATATGGTTGCATCCAAGAAAAAGATGAAGCCAAACTACTTGATCCTGCAAGTACTGCCAATACTGGAGTTACACAGCAAAGAGACGCTGCCACTGTTGCCACGATAGTAGCCATTATTTTTTTATTCGCCATCTAATATATTCCTGTCTTATAGTATGAATTTTAAGGAGAAGAGTACAGTGATAACCCTTAATAAGCAGTTAATTGTCTAAATTGCTAAATAGCTTTAATTGATATTAAACGAATGATAGGAATTGATTAGTGCTTTACACATTTGTAAATGGGTATTTAATTTAAATACCCATACATATTTGTTCGTTCAAATTTTTTAGCAAGCATTGGGGCAGTCGCACCTCTTGCATTTGCAATTGATTTGTCTGCACCTTTTTCAACAAGAAGTTTGCAAAGAGATGGTACATCATCCATAATAGACTCCATTAGAGGTGTCCAGCCAACGCCATCTATCTTGTTGATATCTGCACCTTTTTCTAAAAGCAGCTCAACCATAGGAGTTCTCTCTCTCCTGATAGTTACATGTAGAAGTGTCCATCCATATTTATTTTGGATATTTATATCTTCTAGTTCATTAACAATAGCGCCAAAAAGTTCTAAGTCATTTTCGTAAACTACCTTCTCAAGTAGTTCAAAAATATCTTCAAATTTTTCATTGTAGTTTTTTACTTTATTTTGTATATTATCTGATAATGTATTTATATTTTGCATCCATGACCCCTTATAAGTTTAACTATTTATTGAAAAGAAGTTCCACCATCAATTACTATAGTCTGACCAGTCAACCAAGAAGATTCACTACCACATAAAAATAGACAAGCTCCAGTTAAATCTGTAGCTTCACCCATACGGCTAAGAGGAGAACGTTTAACGACTTCATCTTTAACCACTTCGTAGTTAGGAAACGCTTTTAGTGCATCAGTATCAATCGGGCCACCGCTTACAGCGTTTACTCTGATGTTTTTTTCTCCAAGTTCAGCAGCTGCATAACGAACCATAGCTTCAACTGCAGCTTTGTTTGTACCGTGACCTGCATAGTTTGGAGTGTAAACAAGGTTACCGGTAGAACTCATACTTATAATACTTCCACCGCCAATTTTCTCCATTCTTTTCGCAGCTTCTTGAGCACCTACAACAAAAGCATCAACGGTAGCTGTATATATATTGTTTAAACCTTTTGGTTTAAGTCTCATAAATGGACCAAATCCACCAACTACGGCACGACCAGAGATAATAGCATTTGATATAAAAAAGTCTAGTCTGTCAAAGTCTTCATCAAAAAGTTTATATACATCTTGGTAAGTTAAAGGTTCTAAAATATCTAATTTATAAGCTCTGCACTTAACACCATAGTTTGCTTCTATGTCTGCGACTATATCATTAGCACTATCTGCACTTGAGGCATATGTAAATGCTACATTACACCCTTGCTTAGCAAAAGCATAAACGATTGCTTTACCTATTCCACGAGTTCCACCACTAATAAATAAAGTTTTTCCTTGAATGCTATTTTGTGTCAATTTATAGTCCTTTGATTTCATAGTTTTTCATAATAGTTTCTAGTTTTTTCATATTTTCAACGCTTGGAGCAACTAGAGGAAGTCTGTACTCTAAAGTGTTTATAAGTCCAGCTATATACATAGCGGCTTTTATCATAACAGGATTGGACTCAATAAAGAGAACTTTATTAATAGGAAATAGCAAGTCATTTATAGCTTTTGAACCTGCAAAGTCACCGCTTAATGCTTTTGCAACAAGTTGGCTCTTTAAATCAGGTAGCAAGTTTGAAGTAACAGAAGTTATTCCTGCTCCACCATTAGCTAAGATTGGGTAATCGATTGAATCATCACCAGAAAATACTTTAAGCTCAGGTCTGCGAGAGAGAAGCTCTATTGTTCTCTCTAAGCTTCCAGTAGCTTCTTTGATTCCATAAATATTTTTTACATCGTCAAACAGTCTTATTACAGTATCTGCTTCGATGTCAACCACTGTACGGCCAGGAACGTTGTAAAGCATAAACGGAAGGTCACTTACAGACTCTGCAATAGCTTTATAGTGCTGGTATAGACCCTCTTGAGAAGGTTTGTTATAGTAAGGAGCAACTGAAAATATAGCATCCACACCACATTTTTGTGCAGTTATTGCAGCTTTAATAGCTTCTGCAGTTGAGTTACTACCTGCGCCCGCAAGAACTTTTGTGCCAGTTCCTTTACACACCTCTACTGCTATCTCCATACATCTTTTATCTTCGTCGTATGTAAGTGTCGCACTCTCGCCAGTTGTTCCAACTGGACAAACAGCGTTTATTCCGTTGTTTATTTGTCTTTTTATCAGGTCAGCATAAGACTGCTCATCTAATTTTCCATTTTTAAATGGAGTAATCAGTGCAGTGGTTGAACCAGTTACGATATTCATCAATATAGCCTTCTTTAATTAATACGCAATTATATCGAAAAAGATTTAATATCAAGAAGTTCAACAGCTTATTCGATATAATAATTTATATGAAAAAAATTATTATAAATAAAAAATTTTATGGCAATATTGATCTTCCTAAAACAAGAAACGCATATAAGCATTTTGTATCAATAGTACGGGCTTTTTCTTCTAATGAAGAGATAACTATAGAAACTATGTACCAAAATCACAAACTAAAGAGTTTTAACAGCTACCAAAGAGGAGGATGTGCTGATGAACTTCTTGAATTAGAAATGTATATAAAACTATCATCGCTTTTAAGTTTTAGCGCTGAATCAGCAGTTAAACTTAAAAATAAAATAGAATTTATAAATGATAATGCTTATGTGAATTTAAATATTTCAAACAATTTGATACTTTTTAATAAAAAAGTTCCTGCAAAAGCAAAGAAGGCTTATGTTTTTTGGGATATAGAAAACTTTTCAAATATTTCTCCTATGTTCTCTCATATTATTGAGCCTTTTGAAATAGAAGATGAAAATATATATGTATCTTGCAATCCAGATTCATTGTATCTGTTTAAGGCTGAGTGGGAAGCGGATTTATATGATTTTGGTAAAACTCTAAACTCCTTTAATTTTACAAAGTGTGACCATGGTAAAAATGTTGCAGACGGAATTTTACTTAAAAACTTTGAAGACTTAAAACCAGTTGATGCAGATATTTATGTAGTTACCTATGATATAGAGCTAAAAGAGAGGTTTAGGGAGTCTTGTAGCAAGAGCAATAATTTATATGTTCTACAAAGAAAGATTTTAAATTAAATTTAGAGATCGCACAAGTTTATGTGCGCCTCGTTTAAATAATTTTTTTTATTCAGGTTGTTAGCGGTTGCGACCTCCGCCCATTCCTTGTCCCATTCCACCGCCTTGTCCCATTCCTTGTCCCATTGGCTCATCAGGAATTGTAACACCACGCTCTTTAGCTCGAATTCTCATTCGCTCATGGTTTTCATTACGAATTTGTTCCCTCTCCTCAGCATTTTTCGCATTACGCATTCTGTTGCGCATTTCAGTTCGCTCTTGTTCTGTCATTAACTGACTGCCGTACATTTGCGTTTGCTCGCGTGTTTGTTCTCTGTATTGTTCGTTCTCATCAGCAGACAGTGTTAATCCTGAAGATAAAATCAGGGCAGCTGCCAATACGGATAGTATCAATGGTTTTTTTATCATAATAAACTCCTTATAAGTAGGGCTGTTAAATTTGACGTATCCCACCCAACCCGTAACATGAGTACGTCTAACTAAAAGTCAGGTAATATTATATATCTTCTAACCTTAAATAACAAGAATAGTTTATTATAATTTAATTTTTATATGCAAAAATATTGTCATTCCAAGCTTTACTTGAAATCTAGTTTATGAAATTAATCAGAGGTCTTAACTAAAATTTGTTTTGATATATAATAGAATGATTTAAAAGAAAGAAGATGGAAAAAAGGTAAAGTTACTTACCCTTTTTCAAAATGAGTGTTGTTGACTTGTTAAAATCAAAATATTTTTTTGCTATATCTTGAACATTTTTAACAGTTATTTTTTCGATATTTTCTTCATAAGTTAAAAGAGGTGTTAAATCTCCACGAACTAAGTAACTACCAAAAAGATTAGCTACTGAAGTTGAACTCTCTAATGAGTAGATAAAATCAGATTTAGAGTTAATTTTAACTTTTTCTATCTCACTCTCTAGAACTTTCTTATTTTTTATAAGCTCTATCTGTTCAATAAGCTCTTTTTCTACATCTTCAGCTTTTACTCCCGGATTACAAGATGCTAAAAATATAAAAAGACCCGGATCTATATTTTCCATATTGTAGGCATATACACTGTTTACGAGACGTTTTTTATCTATTAACTCTTTATAGAGTCTTGAACTTTTTCCTGAAAAGAGTATCTCTGAAATTACACTTAAAGTAACTTGGTCTTCACTTTTAAAGTCAGGAATATGAAAAGTAATTGCAAGCATCTCAACTTCACTGTCCCTGTATATTGTCACTCTTTTAGGACCGTCTTGCTCAGGCTCTACAAACTTGAACTCAGGAATTTTCCCTTTGTTTTTGATGCTCCCAAACTCTTTTTTTGCACGTTTGAATACATCTTTTGCATCTACATCGCCAGTTACCATCAAAATAGCATTATTTGGCTGATAGTAAGTCTTATGAAAGTCTTTTATATCTTTTATGGTCCATGTTTTAATATCATTCATAAAACCAATCGGTGTCCAGTGGTATGGATGGTATACATAGGCGTTGTTAAACATTGCAAAGTAAAGATAGCCAAGAGGAGAGTTCTCTGTTCTCCATCTTCTCTCTTCCGCCACGACATCACGCTCTGGTTGAAATTCTTTATCTTTAAGGTTAAGATTTTTCATAAGTTCAGCGTAAAGACCCAAAGATTTTTCAAGATTATCCGTACTTGATTTTATGTAATAGTGAGTGTAATCAAAGCTTGTAGATGCATTGTTTACACCTCCTATACTCTTCACCTCTTTGTCAAATTGACCTGCAGGAAGGTTTGTCGTTGATTTAAAGTTCATATGCTCAAGCATGTGGGCAATACCTGTTTTGCCCATAACCTCGTTTCTGCTACCAACCTTGTAAAAAATATCGGTGCTTATTACATTGGTGGAGTTTTTAAGAGGAATTACAACTACTTGTAGTCCGTTCTTTAGAGTTTGTGTTTCATATTTTGGTAGTGATGATGCCATAAGTGTTCCTAAAATTAGTGTGAATGCTAAGAATAATTTCATATTATTTTCTATCTGCACCGATTGCCTGGGTTATGTTTGTGTAACCGTCAGCTTTAATAAGCTCTGTAAGCTCAATATTTATATTTTTTATCATGTCAGGACCGTGAAATACAAGTCCGCTAAGTATCTGAACAAGTGAAGCTCCAGCTTTTATGCGTTTGTACGCTTCCTCGGCGGAGTCTATACCTCCAACTGAAATAAGAGTTGTTTTTCCATAAAGCTCTTTTGCAATAGCTTCAAAAATCTCAAAACTTTTTTTCTTTAAAACAGCGCCGCTTAGTCCGCCTTTATCATAAGGTGAATTTACAAGCGAGTAGTCTATTGTAGTGTTGGTAGCAATTATGCCATCAGCACCTTTTTGCACTGCCAATTTTGTAAGTGCAACTGCATCTTCAGGCGTCATGTCTGGTGCAATTTTTAGTAAAATAGGTTTATCTGTGATAGCTTTTGCTTCAGAGAAAAGCTTTGTAATAAACTCTTCATTTTGCAAGTCACGAAGACCAGGTGTATTTGGAGATGAGATATTTATTACTAAATAATCTCCTAGTCCATGAAGCGCTTTAATAAGAGTTGTGTAGTCATTTATAGCTTCACTCTCAGAGGTAAGTTTGTTCTTACCAATGTTAACACCTATTGGAGTTGTAAACGGAAAACGCTCTTTGAGTCTTTTTTGAGCTTTTAGAAGACCTTCGTTGTTGAAGCCCATTGCATTTTGAATAGTTTCTTCTTCTATGTGTCTCCACATTCTAGGCTTAGGATTTCCTTCCTGCGGCTTTGGAGTAAGAGTTCCAATTTCAGTAAAACCAAAACCTAAAATCTGCATACCGCGAATCATGGTTGCATTTTTGTCAAATCCAGCGCCAAGTCCGACAGGGTTTAAAAAAGTACGTCCAAAAAGCTCTTGAGACAAAACATCGTTGGTAATGAAATGAGACTCCAAGAAAGAGTTGAAAGGAATTTGGCAAAGATTAGGAAGTCTAAGTACGGTCTCTGCTACATGGTGAGCATTCTCAGGTTGAAGTTTAAATAGCCAAGGTTTTATGCTTTGATAATTTATCATGACTTATATTTTGCCTTTACAATAATTTAGTGATTATACTGAAAAAAAGGTAAAGGTTTATTAATACTTTGTTGCTTCGTCTGCAAGAGCGAGCATCTGTGTATCTCCGGAGCTGTCACCAAAGGCACAAATCTTCTCATAATCTTTTAGATTTAGGTGCTTTTTTATACGGTTTTCTTTTTCTATGCCATGGCAGTTTGGTGTTAAAAATTTACCTGTAAATAGGCCGTTTATAAACTCAAGTTGTGTCGAGAGGAGTTCAATGCCGTTTTTGTCACACCATGGTTGAAGCCAACACATTATAGAGGCTGAAACTATGATAACTCTGTCTCCGTTTGCTTGATGTTTTTTAACTATTTGCATTCTCTCGTTTATTACAATAGAGTCCAGCTTCTCATGAGAGAATTTTGTGGCAATATCTCTAAAATTATCTTCGCTAATTCCATTAAAAAAAATTCTAAAAAGGTGCTCTTTTGCTACGCTGTTTTTCATTAACCTAAGTTGCCAAAGAATAAAGTAGGGAAAAAATTTAATCATATTTAAGATATATCTGCCTCTAGAGACACTGTATTTTAAAAACTCTCCAAGTGAGTCTTTGCTTGTTAATGTCCCATCAAAATCAAATAGTGCTAGTGTCATTTACATACTCTCATCATTTTTAAAATATCTATCTTTGAAGTAACACTCTCCAATAGGAAGCCACTCTGGTATATTATAAAATCTTTCATTTTGAAAATCTAAGTAGTTTGATTTATACTCTTCATAGTTAAACTCTCTACAAGTAGCCATATAAAAGTTTGCCTTTTTAATCTCTTTTTTCTCGATCGTGTAAGATTTACAAACTTGCTTTAGCTGATTTTCATCAATTGGCTTTTTCTTAAAGAGAGTTATATCTTTATTCGATAAACTCCTTACATCCAGCAGTTTGTCATCCATACGCCCATATTTTGATCCGCTAAAGAGTACCGTAACATCTTTTTTGCAGTGATAAGAGAGAACAGAGGCAGTTGAGTAGCTGAATGTAAAAATCTGCTTATCACTTAGTTTGTCAAGCTCTTTGCAAATCTCCTCAGGCTGAGTGTAGAGAAGTATATCTGAGTATTTATTGTGATTTTTTAGCATTGAAGTTGGAAATAGTAAAACAGTTATAAATACTGCTACATGTACAAATGTGAAAACGGCGTTATATTTGAATAGTTTAGTCATATATTTATCATCTAAAAAAGTAAACAGTAAAAATATATACGGCACGAAAATTAAGAACCAGTGGAGTCCTATTTGATTTTTTAACGAGACGATAAAGAATACGAAAAAGCCAAATGTTAATATAATAGAAAGAAGTTTTAAGAGTTTTGTTTTTTCAAATTTTGTTTTAAATAAAAAGTACAATCCCCATGGAGTTAGAACATATAAAATAAGTCCAAAATAGCCAATTACTGTCCCTATGTTGTAACTATTCTCTTGTGTTCTGGCAAAGAAGTTAAATATTATATTGTTCCAGCAGCTGTTATAGTTAAAGTATAGATTTTCAGCTATAAACAGCAATATAATAACAGTAACAACTAGCACATTTTTGACAGCTTTTGATTTGTACATGTAGAGTGAAAAAACAAGTAATGAGAGCATTAAAAATACAGCAAAATATTTACTCAAAAATGCAGAACCTAAAAATATACCGGCAAGTAAAGCATACCTGAACCACTCTTTTTTCTCCAGTGAATAGAGTAAAAACAAAGTTCCAAGAGAGCTAAAAAAGAGCAGGGCAATATCGTTTGTCATAAGTGCCAGAAGCAGGTCAACAGGTGATGCTAAAAATATAAGAGCTACTAAAAAGGCTTTTGTGTTTCTAACTTTGTAGAGTAGGGCTATTTTATAGATAACATAGGCCGCTACAAAAGTTGTCACAACAGCAAATAATCTGAAAAATATGTAGCTCTCGTTTACAAAACTCATAAGGTATATCAGCCAGCCAACCATAGGTGGATGGTCATAATACCCTAAACTGAGGTTCTGCCCCCATTTTATGAAGTATGCCTCATCACCTGTAAGCGGCAAAAATGAAAGAATTAAAATCTTAAAAAAGAAGATTATATAGAGGGTCTTAACCTCTTTGTTATAGTACTCTCTCATATGCTCATTTTCTTAAACATGAACTCTGGAATATGTTTAATTATAAGCATTACAAGAAGCCAAATAGATTTGGTGTAGAGTACGTTTCTCCCTTTTTGCTGAGCGTTGTATATATCATTTGCTACATCTTCAGGCTCAGCAGTTAGTTTCTCAGGTAAATCTAAATTTTCAGTCATTTTAGTGTTTACAAAGCCCGGTTTTACAGTAAGGACACTTACCCCACTCTCATATAGTCTGTTTCTTAAACCACCTAAGTAAGCAGTAAAAGCAGCTTTAGAACTTCCGTAAATGTAGTTTGCTTTTCTCCCTCTGTCACCAGCAACAGAACTAACTCCAACTATAAAACCTCTGCGCTCACTCTCAAAATCATTAGCAACAATATTTAAAATACTAACTGCTCCTGTGTAGTTTACATTTATAGTTTGCAGTGACTCATTGAAATCTTTTTGTGCAAGTTTTTGCTCAACCATATAGCCAGATACAACTATGACTCCAAGAGGTTTCTCTTGTAGTTCTTTATAGAAGCTTTCATGCGTTTCATAAGCAGTTATATCAAACTCTTTAAGCTCTACATGTACGCCTGAACGAACTTCAATATCTTGCTTTAAATCTTCTAAAGATGAGCTCTCTCTTGCAGCTAAATAAAGGTTGTAGCCATTTTTTGCATAAGTTCTTGCAACTTCTTTTGCGATGTCGCTTTTTGCGCCGATTATTAAAACATAACTCATATCTCTACCCTTTTTGATTGTAATGAATTGAATTTACTATCCATATTGTTCTCTTTTCTAAACTCTCTAAATTTATCTATTTGAGGATAACCTTGCTCAAAAGTCTCTTTACTTACACGTACATCTTTTGTTAGGTAAATTTTACCGCTGTACTTAACTACAATCTCATCGAGTTTGTTTAAAAGCTCAAAAAGACCATCTTCTATCTTAAAATCAAGTGCCAAGGAATACCCCTCTATCGGAAAAGAGAGGTAGTTTTCATTGGCTTTGCCATATAATTTTAAAACTGCTAAAAATGAGCCTTTCCCAGAGGTGGAAATCTCACGTAGAATCTCACTTAAACCTTCAAAACTGCTCTCTTTAGGGAGGATAAACTGATACTGCGTAAAGCCGTTTTTACCATAAATTCTATTCCAATTTCCTATGGCATCTAAAGGATAGAAAAATGTATCTATATCAACTTTTTGTTTAGATACTCCATCCGGAGCTTTTGCATAATAGAGCCAGTTGAAAGCTTTTACGCTTAAAGTGTTTAGAGCAAAAGATGGAAAGTTAAAAGGTATGCTTAACTTCTTTTTGCTTTTGTACTCAAGGTTGCCGTCATCTGCGAAATCTCCAACCATTAAAAGACATTTTCCAATGTTTTCACCTTGTGCTAGGCAGTCTATCCAAGCCACGGAGTAGGGGAGGTTTTTGTTGCTCTCAAAAGCTTCGAAAGTCTCTTTTAAATTTTTAGTTTTTATGGTTGTCTGGTTTATAAACTTGGAGTTGATTTTTTTTAGAGAAATTTTAGCTTCTAGTATAACACCCGTAAGTCCCATACCGCCGCATGTAGCTAAAAAAAGTTCATCCCCTTTTTTTACAGATTTGATAGTCCCGTCTTCAAGCATAATGGTAAATTCTTCAACACACTCGCTAAAACATCCCTCTATATGGTGATTTTTTCCGTGAACATCACTGGCAATTGCTCCGCCAACTGTTATAAGTTTTGTCCCTGGTGTTACTTTTAAAAACCAGCCACGAGGTACAAAAGAGTCAAGTATCTCACTTAGTAGAACTCCCGCTTGACATGTAAGCACTCCGGCACTCTCATCAAAATGCAAAAAATTGTTGTATGGTTTTACATAAAGAATATTTTCGTTTATAGCACTGTCTCCGTAGCTTCGCCCGTTTCCAAAAGGTATAAACTCTTTACTCTCTTTAATGTAGTTACAAAGAGTTGTTGTGTCTCTTAGAGAAAATTTTTGATTTTTGATTTTTGGGTACATTCCCCAACTTATTAAACTCACGACTTACCCCTTAAATACAAATTTTTTATCTAAAAAATATTTCACAACATACCCAATGCTAAGACCAACTACTGCACCTATGTATTTTGCATTTTCATCTTCGTACATGTAGTCGAAACCAATCTCAAAGCCCCAGAATATAAAGGTCGTTAAAACTCCCATAAGAGAGTATAAAAGAAACTTTTTACCGTCATCTTTTTTGCTCTTTGGCGTATGGAAGAATATATACTTTTTATCTAATATATACTTCAAAACAAGACCAGCCAACGTCCCAACAAACATAGCCGTATAGAGTGATAAAAAACCATCATAGATAATAAAACTAAAATACTGAAACAATATATTTACTACAGTAGATATGATAGCAAACAGTGCATATCTAATAATCATCATATAAGTTTAGTTATACCTATAAAGCTTATTAGCCAAAAGACAATCGTTAGTTTTAAAAACCTGTCTCGTATTACCACTTTTGTTGGGCTTCCGCTATCTTGTTCAACAAAGGTTATCTGCATATATCTCAGAACTCCTAGTATTACAAAAAATGAAGTTATATAAAGATAGTTTGTATCTAACCTTTGTATAACCTCTGGCGAAATCGTGTACTGTATATAGCTAACCACTACAACTCCTGCCATAAGCACCATTGCAGCATTTACAAACTCTAAGTTGTATCCGTCTATGTTTTTTCTAGTCTCTTGCCCTAGAAGTGATAGTAGAACATCATCTCTTCTTTTTGCTAAGGCTAAAAATATTGCCAGCAGGAATGTCATAATAATTATCCACATTGAGAGCTCAATTCCCGTAACTGCCGAACCCGCAAAAAGCCTCAACACAAATCCTGTTGCGATAATGAATATATCTAAAATAGCGATATGTTTTAGTTTTGTAGAGTAGAGAATATTAAGAATAAAATATATGAGAAGTACAACGAAAAGTTGAGTATAAAAAATAAATGATATAGAGAGTGAGAATACAGACAATAGTAAAATCAGCAATTTAGCAGTTTTCTCAGAGACTTTTTCTGATGCTAAAGGGCGATTTTTTTTAATCGGATGGGCTCTATCTTCATCTACATCCATAAGGTCATTAAAAATGTAAATACTGCTCGCAAGAATAGAAAATAGAACAAAGGCAATAAAAGTGTTTAAATTATTCTCAGCATTGAAATATGAAAAAGAGAAAAGCAGGGGCATAAAAATGAATAAATTCTTTATATATTGATGTACTCTAAACAGCGTAAATATATCACTCAAAAACTAAATCCTTAAACTAATTTAAAGTAGATTATAACATTAAAAGTATAGAATTTGCATAAATGAACATATATGGAGATATTATGACAAAAGTTTTAGTGCCACTGGCAAGAGGATTTGAAGAGATAGAAGCCGTCAGTATTATTGATGTTTTAAGACGAGCAGAAATAGAGGTGCTTATAGCCTCTTTAAATGATGATAGCTCGGTAAAAGGTGCTAATAGTATATCAATCATAAGTGATATAAATATTAATAATGTAGTAGTAGATGAATTAGATATGATAGTTTTACCTGGTGGAGTTGAGGGAACTTTTGCACTTGCAGAAGATGAAAACGTACAAAGAATTTTAAAAGAGATGGACTCTAAAGGAAAATATATTGGAGCAATTTGTGCAGCACCTTTTGCTTTAAGTGAGGCTGGAGTTTTAAAGCACAATTACACATGTTATCCCTCATTTGAAAAACACATTAGAGAAGATGGATATCGTGCAGATGAGGCAATGGTTGTAGAAGATGGTAATGTTATGACATCAAGAGGACCGGCAACAGCGATATGTTTTGCACTTGCAATAGTAAAAAAATTAAAGGGTGAAAAGACATATTCTTTGATAAAGAGTGGACTTTTGGCAGACTTTTGTAAATAATAAAAAATATCAGCAAAATTAAGAATATATAAATAAAGAAAGTGATAAAATCGTCACAAGAAAAATTTAAGTTCAATAGAAGGATGAACAATATGAGAAAAAGTATTAGCGGTATTGCATTAGGTTTACTAATTGCTTTAGCACCAAATATATTAAGCGCAGCAGGTCCACATGATGGTATAACTTGTTTAGGTTGTCACAGTACTCACTTTGCGGTAGATGATAAGTTATTTGCTGTAAAAAATACAAAAATGAAAAACCCTCTAAACAGAGAAAGTTTTGATAAGCTAACTGCAAAAAATTGTTTAGGTTGTCATGAGTTAACTCAATTTGGTGGAGCAGGTATTAGACCAGTTCACATGCATACTACACACCCTATCGGTATGGTTCCAAATCCAAAAATCGCAAGTGTGCCAACTAACTTACTTAAAAATGGAATGCTTGATTGTATTAGTTGTCATGAAGCACATCCATCTAACAAAAACTTTATGTACTTAAGAGTAAACACTAATGCTGATGGAGGCAATATTCAAAAGCTTTGTGCTGTTTGTCATGATGCTAAAGTAGATTATGATTCTGCTGGTATTAAGAAACTTAGCGATATCAGAATATTTAGTGCAATGGATCAAGAAAAAGGTTCAGGATTCTTTTTAAGAGATGATGTTGTAATACAAAATCCAACAAAAAGCTATATCAAGCCTTTAGGTAAACTACAAGAAAATGATATTATGCCAAATTACCAAAATCAACCTGATTGGGTTTATTCTCCAACAATCAATCCTTTAGATGATTTTAAAGATACAACTACAGCACCAAAGAAAAAATAGTACTACATGTAAAGAGAAGCAGATTGCATCTGCTTCTCTTTATCTTCCACTCAACTAATCATAATTATTTTGTTTTTTGTCAAACTTCTCTTATAAAAACTAAATTTTTTAAAGACCTATCTTCATTTTCACTTGCAAACTCTTTTACATTTTCAAGCCGCTTTACAAATTTAAAACTTGGTGAGAGCTCTTTTATAAGCTCTATAATAAAACTTGCATCTAGCTCAGGGGAGTTGAGACAAGCTAACAGTGTACAATTCTCTGATGCAATATCTGGCAGTTTTTTGATAATCTTCTCGTAATCTTTTGTAGCCTCAAAACTCCCTTTTTGAAAGCTTGGCGGATCTATAATAATCAAATCATGGGGACCTTTTTTCTTTATTCGTGAGAAAGATTTTAAGATGTTATATGGCAAAAAAGCAACACCTTTGGTATCTATGTTGTTTAAGTGATGATTTTCTCTTCCTGTGGTTAATGCACCTTTGCTCATGTCAATATTTGAAACACTCTTAGCACCGCCGAGTTTTGCCGCAACACTAAAAGCGCATGTGTATGAGAAGAGGTTTAAGACACTTTTATCTTTTGCATTTACTCTTACAAACTCTCTGCCGTTTTTCATATCAGGAAAATAGCCGCTGTTTTGGTTTGAGAGAAGATTTAGTTTTATCTTCATTCCGTTTTCTACTACATGTAGATTATCTTGAAGCTCTCCCACTACAACTTCGCTTGGACTCCCTTTAATATATCTTCGCTGAATAACCAAAGTTTTGTGTCTACATGTAGAGATGAAATTTTTTAACATCTCAACCAACTCAGTCTCTAATTTAGGTTGCATCTCAAAGTAAAGAGCAACACTCAAAATCTCATCAATAGAGTCAATAGTTAAGTGCTTCCAACCCTCATAAAGTTCGCCACGACCATGAAAAAGCCTTTTAAATTCAGTTGATAAATCTTTTGAGTTTTCTTGCAGAAGTGCTTGTATATCGTTTATATTCAAAATTATTCTCTATTTTATATATTTATTTAAAATAATATCAAATATTACATCAAGCTAAACTTTTTATAAGATAATTAAGATAAACTTGCGTTGGAATATTAATTGCTTAAATTAAACAAAGGATAACAAAATGAAAAACTTCTCTGACTATTCAATATTTGAAAATATTGAAATACAAACAAAAAAAGCGTTGATGGAAACTATAAATGGTTTGAGTGATAATTTAGTTATTTCTCATATTATGGGTACATATAAGTCTTACACTAGCAAGCCTATAACATTTCAAGATATATTGAATCAAGTTGATGATATATTATATGGTGATAATGGCGGACAAGCATCTCTAGCAACACTTCAATGTGCTGAAAATTTTAAAAGAAATTTTTCAAGTGCCTATTTAGATATTCAAAAAAATAATATAGAATACTCAGCAGGTTTATTGGAGCAAAACAAATCAGTAACTGATGTTGCTTTTTTGGCATAAAGTAGACTTAAGCAAGTCTACTTTATTTAATTATACTTTTTCCCAAAAAATCCCCTGCTGCGTATCCATAATACTAACACCCAAGGCTAAAATCTAATCACGAAGTTTGTTAGAACTCTCAAAGCCTTTTTGATTATCTTGAAGCTCTCCCACTACAACTTCGCTTGGACTCCCTTTAATATATCTTCTCTAAATAACCAAAGTTTTGTGCCTACATGTAGAGATGGAATCTTTCAACCCTCATAAAGTCCGCCACGCCATGAAAAAGCCTTTTAAATCCAATGCTATTATGTGTTTTATATATGTGCAGTTTTATTAGAATAATTTCTAAGGGCAACTCTAGAAGCCTTGTCAACAAGAGTAAAAACATTGTCTATACTGTTTTTTACACTACTTTTTTTATGCCCTTTTACTTTAACAAATTCACATCTCAATAAATCAGTAAACTTATAAAACTCAATATAGAGCTCACGGTTTTTTATCTGCTTGTTATTCTTTGATATGTAGTTGTTCTTTTCAAAACGCTCTCGTCTGTCTTTTAGACCTATAATATTCTGACAATCTGTATATATTGTAATCTCATGAAGCTCCGGAGTTATTTCACTTAGTGCCCATAGTAAAGTTTCCAACTCTAGTTTAGTTGAGGAGGTGTTTTCAAATTTTTTAGTTTCTACACCTTTTTCATATAAATCTGATGATAATTCATCCTCTTGCAGAAGTAAATATGCTCCAAACCCAATATTTGTTTGTGGGTTTACGCTTGCATCTGTAAAAAGAAAAATTTTACTCTTGGTATGAGTGTTTATGGAGTTACACCTTTTCCCAAAAAGTTCCATTTGGTGTGTCCATTATACTAACACCTAAGGCTAAAATCTCATCACGAAGTTTGTCTGAAGTTGCAAAATCTTTTGCTTTTTTAGCTTCATCTCTTTGCGAAATCAACATGTCGATTTTTTCTTTTGTATCTTCATCAACTCCGAACTGAAAGTACTCAAAAGGATTTTTAAACCCAAAACCAAGAACTTTTTCTATGTACGATAGATTAGAGATTGTCTCACGCTTAAGCTCTTTATGTTTACCGGTAGTGTCTAAAGTTTCGTTTGCATTTGAAATCATCTCATCAATAAGAGCCAAGGCACTCGATACATTCATGTCATCACTCAGTACATGTAAGAGTTCATTATGAAATGTAGTTTGGTCAGAGTTTTGGGCCAAACCAAATAGACGTTTTTTAAGTCTATATATTTTGTCTAGTCTCTTTTTCGAAGATGCTAAATCTTCAGTGTTAAAGTTGAAGTTACTTCTATAGTGAGTGCTTAAAAGGTAAAAGCGCAGAACCTCTCCGTCATACTCTTTTAGGGCATCTTTTAAGAAAAAGCTGTTTCCTAAAGACTTAGACATTTTCTCTCCATCTATATTTACAAAACCGTTATGCATCCAGTAGTTCGCAAGTTCATGGTTAGTTGCACATCTAGTCTGTGCAGCTTCGTTTTCATGGTGTGGGAAAAGCAAATCTGCTCCACCACCGTGGATATCAACAGCAAACTCAGCATTTGGCTTTGCAAGATGTTTTTCAATCATCGCAGAACATTCCAAATGCCAACCCGGACGACCTGCACCAAAAGGGGAAGGAAATGTAATAGTGTTGTCTTTTACGCTCTTCCATAGAGCAAAGTCAGCAGGGTTCTTTTTAGCAGATGAACTCTCAACTCTTTGTTGCTTCTCATCCTCATCTTGAACTCTTGAAGATAGTTTTAGGTACTCGCTGTCACTTGCGGTATCAAAGTAAACATCTCCCTCATCAGTTCTGTAGGCGTGGTTAGAGTCTATAAGCTTTTGGATTAACTCAGTCATAGCTTCTAGTGATTCTGTAGCTTTTGGTTCAATTGTTGGACGTGATACACCGATAGCCTCCATCTCTTTATGAAAAGCATCTGTATAGTAGTCAGTAATCTCTTTAATATCTTTGTTTTGCTCAACTGCTTTTTTAATGATTTTATCGTCAATATCAGTAATATTTCTCGCATAAGTTACATCGTAACCATTAGCAGTTAGCACACGGGTTAGCAGGTCAAAAACCAAAGCACTCTTTGCATGACCTAGGTGGGCATCGTCATAAACGGTAGGTCCGCATACGTAAAGAGAGGCTTTCCCATCTTCTAACGGAATAAACTCTCGTTTTGTTTTTTGTACTGAATCGTAAATATACATGTAGTTATTTTCCTTTTAAAAACCAGTTGTCATAAAGTCAACTGCCGAGATAATTTCATCTCTTTTATCTTTTACTGAACAGACTACAGAACCTAGATTTTCCATAGAAATACCCGCTTGGTTTCTATGTTTTAGTATACTTCTTTTCTATGGGCTATTCTGATAAGGGTAATCACCAAAATATCATTTTCTTTTAAATATACTATTCTGTAATTCCCAGCTCTTTTTCTAAACTTACCTTTGTGTTTTCCCTTTAAAGCTTTGTCTGCTGTAAAGACTCCTTTTTCAAGGTCTTTAATTTTGAAAAAAATAAGTTTTTGATTTTCAGAGTCTATCTTTTCTAGCTCTTTAAATGTAGCTTGAGGAATTATGATTTTGAACATTAATTAAGACCAAGTCTTTGTGCAACTTCTTCTAGTGAATATACTTCAGTTTTTCCAGCTTTAAGTTCATCAATTCTTTTATCAGAAATCATTTCATCCAATGTGTCAAAATATGTACTAACAGCTTTTTCTATGATATATGTTCGCGACCGGTCTAATTCATGAGCATATGAATCTAAATCAGTTAATAACAGTTCATCCATACGAATATTAATTGCTTTTTTCATGTTGTATCCTTTTGTATCTACATTATACTACAAAAGTTGATAAATTTCAAGCATGAATCTAACGTTTGTATAGAGCTATTAAGTGACCGCTAGGTAACTTATTAGCTCCTATGTTTTGTTATGGATTTATTTTTTCATATACATTACCAACTGCTTGTTTTCCTTTTGAAAATCTCATCAATGAAATTGAACCTTTATCGATATTGGCTTTTTTCAAATCTTGATTAAAATAATCACATTTAGCACTATCAATTTGCTTATTATCTCTAAAATAAGAAATTACACCATTTTCAATTTTATATGTATCACCTTGTGGTACCTCTAACAACTCAAAAGCTTTTTTAATATCAAATGAATTATCACGAGAATATGAATAGAGTGATCTTATTTCATTGTTCTTTTTAAATACCAAAATTTGATTTTTCATTAAAAAATGACTTAAGCTATCTTTTGAATCTTTATCAATTAATTTTATATGTGTTACTGACCATGTACCAATTAAATCATTCTTAGTACATTTTCGTACAACTTCATCTGCATTAATAAAATTTAAAAAAATTATGCTTACTATTAAAATAAATTTCATACTTTTTACTCCATAACTATTTATTCAACGAACATTTTATCATAATAACATACAAGTAACATAAATAAATAACACGGTAAATGTGTGTTAATAAATTAAATTTAGTTAAAAATATGACAATTTGTCATAATGTTGCTTAAGTGAAAGGATTGATAATGAGTTTGAAAAAGAAGCTTCTTGATATTGTTCGTGATAAAACTAGGTTTAAATATCTCTACATGTAGATTTGAATAAAGTCTTTAAAAAGCACAAGTCCTATGGTAAATGCGACAGAACCAACGACAAGGTAGATGGCATTTTTATTTCGAAGTATATCAAAAAAGTTTTTTAGACCGAATGCTTTTATGGTAAGCGTAAAGCCTACTAAACCGCTGATTGTCCCTGCAAGAGCTAAACCACTTGCTCCCATTGGAGAGATAAGAGTTAGAGCAAAGAGAATGTATGAAGCTAGGGAAAATGTTGCTATTTTTGCGGCACGAAGTTGTTGCTCTTTTGCGTATAACCATAATAAGAATAGTTTTTGAAGACCATACGGGAGAAGTCCAATCATATACATTTGAAGTACTAGTGAAGTATTTGCCGTATCTTGTGCAGCAAAAGAACCTCTCTCAAAAAGTAGCCAAGTAATCTCCTTTGAGAGAACGACTCCTCCAATGGCACTGGCTGTGAGTAAAAATGTTAAAAACCAGAAGGCTTTTTTCAGGTATGCGAGGGCTTTAGCTTCATCATTATTTTTTATATATCTGGCAACACTCGGAAAAAGGGCTATGGAAGTAGCTATAGCAAAAAGAGCAAGGGGGAGTTGAAATATACGGTTTGCATAGTAGAGATAACTGATTGAGCCAGTTACTAAAAAAGATGCCAAGAAGGTGTCTAAAAATGCACTCACCTGAGGGGTAGAATTGCCCCAAATTGCAGGAAAAAACTGTTTTTTGAATTTTCTTGTCTCATTTTTGATTTTTATTGACTTGTTTTTTAAATATTTAAAGCCGCCACATGTAAGCTTGTACAGACCCAACCTTTGTATAGCTATCATATGTGCAAAGAGCTGCAAAACTCCTCCGATAACTACGCCAAAACTAAGGTAATAAACTATCTCACTTTGGCTCTTGTCCTCAGAGAGATACAGAGCTAAAATGAGTGAAATATTTAGCAGAGCAGTCGAGAAAGCAGTAGTTGCAAAATGGTGCTTATATTGGAGCAGAGTACTTAAAAAAGTGACTGAAAATATAAGCGGAAGATACCAAAAATTTATAGCAACATAAGGGGAAGCTATCTCTACTGTTTTATCATCAAAACCAACGGCTATAGCTTGTGTTGCAAGACTTGGAAGAAGATTTACAAGCAAAGTAATAACTACTATAATTGATAAAAAAATTACAAAGATATTTGCTACAAAAACTGATTTGTGTTTAGACCTTGCATAGGCCGGAATAAAGACTTGGGTAAAAGCACCCTCTGCAAAAATTCTTCGAAAAAGATTTGGTAGCTTAAAGGCTATAAAAAATATATCACTATAGACGTTTGCACCAAGAGTTGAAGCGGTCAGTAAATCTCTTAAAAATCCTAGAATTCTTGAAAATAAAATTCCAAAACTATTGGTAAAAATTGCTTTAAACATGGGCTTCTTTTGAGAATAATTATAACTTTTACGAAAGTTTAACAAATATTTGATTAAAATGTAGAGTTTAATTTTTAAAAATTTAATTTTGGATAATGAAAATATGGGATTATTTGGATCAAGCAAAGAAGAATCTACAATATCAAAAAAAATTCGTCCAACAGTTATAAGAACAGAAAATGTTGCTAAAGAGTTGGTGGAATTAGCAAAAAAAAACAATATTAACACATCAAGTTTAGATTTTACAATATTGGAAGTTCAAACATATAAAAGAATTTGTAAAGTTGAGCAGGTTAAAGAAGAAGTTGTATGGGAAGAGATTGATAGAGATGAAATATACAAGCTTGATGATGTTACCTCTATATTAAACCCTGACTTTCAGATAAAACAAGTTTATGAAATAGAGATGTTTTCAAAAGAGAGTGACGGCGACGGTGACATGTTTAAGGATTTTCATGCAGCAGTCGGCGCAAATGCTACAAAGTGCAAAGTTTATTTAAGCATAAAAGAGGGCTCAAAGGTTAAAGCAACTCCTAATTTTGAAGTGGAATTTTTAAACTATATAAACAAAAGTAAAATTCGTGCCGGAATACTTATTAATATCTTTGATGAGATGCTTGACGAAATGGTATCAAAAGTATCTGCTTTGGTAAAAGTTGACGGAAGCCTAAAATATGAAAAAAATGAAAATATTCTTATTGCAGAGTCATATGAGCCAATGCAGACAATTGATGATGATTTAATACTCCATTTTGAGCATAAGAAAGAGGCCGGAGAGAATGATCGCGTTGACTACTCCAGCAGAGGTTTTATTAAGAGTGTCCTCAAGGATGACCTTTTAATTGAGTATGTCAAACCAAAAAAAGGCAAGGCAGGTAGGAACTGCCGCGGTGAGTTTATGGAACCTAGAGAGCCTGAAGTGACTCATGAGCCAACATTTACCGTAGATGAAACAATAAAAATAGTAGATAATCCTGACAATATTCAATACATAGCCAAAGAGAATGGGTATATCTCTTTAGATGGAACAGCATATACTATTAAATCAGATATGGATGTAGAGTCAATTAATTTTAAAACAACCGGTTCAATTACATCTGGTTTAGACTCGGATGTTACTCTGAGCGTAAAAGAGAATGATGCACAAAAAGATGCTATCGGTAATGGTATGAGTGTTGAAGTAAGCGAGATTGATATAAAAGGGAATGTTGGACCAAATGCAAAGGTTCATGCCAGAAGAGCTACTGTAAATGGGCAAACACATGGCACTTCAGAGTTGCGGGCAGATGATTTAACAATTAATGTGCACAAAGGCTTAGCAATCGGTGGGAATATTAAAATAACACGACTTGAACATGGAACAGTTATAGGAAACAAAGTTGAAGTTGAGCAAGCTATGGGAGGGGATATTAGAGCCAAAGATATAGAAATAAGTGTATGTACCTCTCATGTCGAAGCTACAGCCTCTCGTCTTATAGAAATTAAAAAACTTCAAGGTAGTGAGAATATTTTTACAATAGACCCTCTTTTGCAAAAAGAAAAAAAATCTGGACTTAGTGAAAACAAGGCTGAAATTTATGAACTTCGCACAAGCATTAATGAAATAGCCAATGAGATGGCTAAATATAAAAAACTTATTAACGATAACATGTCTGCGTATAATGAGGTTAAAAAAAAGTTAATACACTATAAAAACAATGGTATAAAAATGCCGGCAGCATTTATAAATAAGTATAAACAGTTTCAAAAAATGCAAGAGCATCTGGAATTAATAAAAGAAGAGAGACAGACTAAAGAGGACAAGCTCACACTTTTAACAACACAAACGGCATCTTTTCAAGATAATATTTTTGATGCAAGGATAATAAATCGTGATAGATGGGTTGGACATAACGAGTTGGTTTTTAAACTTGTAGATCCACCAATAGAGCTTAGATTTACCCCATCAGAGGGCTCCAATGATGAAGTGTTTGCTTTAGTTGAAAACTCAGATGGACAGTATGAAATAAGGGCAATTAAAGAGTGAAAAAGCAAGTAGAAATAATATGATAGTTGGATTACACGGAGTTGTTGAGCATAAAGAACCAACATTTATACATGTAGAAGTTAGCGGCGTAGTTTATGAGGTTTTTATATCGCTACAAAGTTTTTCAGCAATCAGCAGCAATAAAGTGAAGCTCTTTACCTCCCATATAATTCGTGAGGATGCCCAACTGCTGTTTGGTTTTTTAGATATGGGCGAGAAGAAGCTTTTTGAGAGGTTAATTAAAATTAGCGGAGTAGGTCCAAAAGTTGCAATTGCAATTTGCTCTACTTACTCCCCAAATCAGTTTGCAACTATTATAAATAACAAAGATATTAAGGCAGTTCAAAAAGTCCCAGGTATTGGTCCAAAGAGTGCAGGGCGTATTTTGGTTGAGCTAAACGGCTTTGATATTGATTTGCTTTCATCCTCACAAGAGCCAAAAAGCAGGGCATTTAGTGAAGCGAGTGAGGCATTGGAGTCATTAGGATTTAAAAAAGATAAAATCTCTAAGGTTTTAAGTGCGTGTTCTGGAAGTGATACCGCTTCACTAGTAAAAGAGGCTTTAAAACTTCTTCAAACAATTTAATTAAGGAAATATATATTGAAATTAACAATTTTATTCGGTGGAGCTAGTTTCGAGCATGAAATTAGTATAGTAAGTGCTATAACTTTAAAAGAGAAATTATCAGATTCTGATTTAAGCTTTGTTTTTTGTGATCAAGATCATACATTCTATTTAATAGAGCCATCAAAAATGAGAGCAACCACTTTTAGCAAAGGCGAGTATAAAAAAATGCCTAAGCTGGTTCTATCTAAAGGTGCTTTTACTCAAAAAAGTATGTTTAGCTCTAAAGAGCATGCCGGTATATTTTTAAATCTTATTCATGGAGCAGATGGCGAGGATGGTTCAATTGCGGCTCTGCTGGATTTTTATTCAATTAAATATATTGGACCAAGAATAGATGCGAGTGTGTTTTCATATGACAAAAGATATACAAAGTGGTTATGTAATGAGAGAGGGATTAAAAGTGTAAAGTATGAAGAGTTAAGCTCAAAAGAACACAGTAATATTAAAATACCATATCCAGTTATTATCAAACCTGCTCGTCTTGGAAGTTCCATTGGAGTGAGTATAGTAAAAGAAGAGGGTGAACTTGACTATGCCTTGGATAGTGCATTCGAGTATGACAAAAGTGTTATCGTTGAGCCTTTTTTAGAGGGTGTAAAAGAGTATAACCTAGCTGGATTTATGGCGAATTCTGTGATGCATTTTTCTATAGTAGAAGAGCCTCATAAAGAGGAGTTCTTAGACTTTGAAAAAAAATATATGGACTTTTCAAGAAGCGACAGAGCTTTAAAAGCGGATATAAGTGCTGAGCTAGAATCAAAATTAAAGAAAACTTTTATAAAAGTTTATAAAAATCTTTTTGAAGGATCACTTATAAGATGTGATTTTTTTGTGGTAGAGGGTGAAGTGTATCTAAATGAGATTAATCCTATTCCTGGCTCTATGGCAAATTATCTTTTTGAAGATTTTCAAGCTTCTATTGAACTTTTAGCAAACTCATTACCGCATGCAAAAAGGGCAAAAGTTAATTATGACTATATTCACTCAATCACAAAAGCAAAAGGTAAATAATGGCAGTTAAGTCTATACAGTTTAATCATCATACTTTAGATATAAGTTATGAGATATTAAATCCAAAGGCAAAAATTGATTTAATAGTTTTACACGGTTGGGGCAGTAATAAGGGTTTGATGAAAAACTCATTCGGACCTTATATGAATAGTTTTCGTCATATTTATATTGATTTGCCAGGGTTTGGTAACTCTACATGTAACTTAACGCTTACTACAAAAGATTATGCAAGAGTGGTAGAGCTTCTGATGGTTCACTTAAATGCTTCTAAAGACATAATAGTGGGGCACTCTTTTGGTGGTAAGGTTGCACTTTTACTTGAACCAAAAGTACTTGTATTGCTCTCTAGTGCCGGTATTTATGTTAAGAAATCATTTAAAGTGTATGCTAAAATAACTCTATTTAAAATGCTTAAAGTATTTGGTTTAGCAAGGCTTAGAAATTTATTTGTGGCAGATGATGCAAAATCTTTAAGTGAGCCGATGTATCAAACTTTTAAAAATGTAGTAAATGAAGATTTTTCATATGAGTTTTCTCAGTATGGAGGCAAAGCTCTTCTTTGTTGGGGTAAGGAAGATACAGCCACACCGCTAAGCAGTGCACACAAGATAGACGAGCTTATATCGGATTCTCATCTCATAGCCTACGAAGGTGGACATTTCTTTTTCATGGACCATTCACAAGATATTTCTGATCATATACAAAATACATTTCTAAAAACGCTGGAACATAAATAATGGAAAATATTGAAACTTTATCGGCTTTTGTTACAAATGTGCTTTTTGTAACTGTTTTAGGATGGTACCTAATAACAAATCTGCAGTGGTATGATTACAAACTCTCTCGCGTACTTTTCAAGCATCATAAGCCGCATTGGCATATTTTTTACTTTTTTATCCCCTTTATTGCTTACTATACAACAGGAAGTTTTTTTATAATTTTCTTCTTATTTGCAGTTTTGCCAGCCATGTTTATCTGGCACAAAAGATTGGATAAAAAACTAGTCTTGACATGGAGAGTGAAACGTTTTTTAATTCTTCTGGTCTCTTTGGTTCTTTTTCAGGATGTTCTTTGTACTTTAAAGTCTGCATGTCAAACTTATGGTGTTTTTATGCCTTTGGCCGTTGCATATGTAGGTAGTATTATGATAGAGAAGTTTCTTTTTGCCGCATTTGAAAAAGAGGCGAAGAAAAAACTCAAAAGTATGAAAAACTTAAAAATAGTTTGCATAACAGGAAGTTACGGGAAAACAAGCATAAAAAACTTTGTTGCCGAAATTTTGGGTAAAAAATACAGAGTATATGCAACTCCTAGAAGCGTGAATACGCTTGGTGGAATTATTAAAGATGTCAATGAGTCTTTGCCCGAAGATACAGAGATTTATGTTTGTGAAGCCGGAGCAAGAGAGAGTGGTGATATCTATAATATTACAACATTTTTAGAGCCTCAAACTGTTGTTGTCGGAAAAGTTGGACTAGCACATGTAGAGTATTTTAAAACTCTTAAAAATATTATTGCAACAAAGCTGGAGATTATGAAATCTCCAAGACTTGAAACCGCATTTATTCATACTTCTGTTACAGATGAGCCACATGACAGAGTCACTTTCTTTGGTGATGAAATCAAGAATATGCAAGCTACTTTATCTGGAACCGATTTTGACTTAGAGTGTGAAGGTGAAATCTTATCTCTTCATACGGATATACTAGGCTCATTTCAGTCTATGAACATCGCGGTTGCGGTGAAAATCGCAAAATCATTTGGTATGAGCAGTGATGAGATAAAAAAAGCTGTTTCAAAACTAAAACCGGTAGAGCATAGACTTCAAAAGATTCTTGCAGGCGGTAAGATAATTTTAGATGATGGCTATAACGGCAACATAGATGGAATGCTTGAAGGTGTAAGACTTTGTTCACTACACAGTGGCAGAAAGGTGATAGTAACTCCAGGACTTGTTGAGAGCAGTGATGAGCTTAATCTTAAACTTATAGAAGCAATTAATAATGTTTTTGACATTGTTATTGTGACGGGTTCACTAAATGTAGAGCTATTTGATAAAAATTTAACTGTTAAAAATAAAACAATGTTACATGACAAGTCTAAAATTCAAGATGTTTTAGCACATCAGACAAAGGCGGGAGATATAATTCTTTTTGCAAATGATGCACCGAATTTTATCTAAGATGGATTTGTAAAATGATAGATAAAAGCCTGAAATATTTGGGATATTTTACTGCTTTTATCTTAGGCTTGCTGGTTTTACTTGTCGTTTATGATGCAACTGTAAGATACTTATTTTCTGGTGGCTCTATTGCCCTTCAGGAGTTGGAGTGGCACCTTTTTGATATTGTTATTCTTTTTGGTATTGCTTATACATTAAGAGAAGATGCACATGTAAGGGTAGATATTTTTTACGCCACATTTTCTGACAAAACAAAAGCACTCATAAATACTGTTTCTTCTCTTTTTTTTATCTTCCCTTTTTCAGTTTTGATTATCTATATAGGTTTAGATTTTGTTTCCCAAAGTTTCATTCAAGATGAGTGTTCTTCAAATCCAGGAGGTTTGGATTATCGTTTTTTAGTGAAGTCACTTATGCCGTTATCGTTTATATTTTTGGCTCTTCAGGCTATTAAGGATACAAAAACTAATTTCTACATGTGGAAGTCATTATGACAGCGCTACTAATGTTTGTAGTTGTTTTAGCACTGCTGCTTATCGGAATTCCAGTCGCCTTTGTGTTTGGAACCGTAGCAATAGCTTTTGCATTTCTTATCCCTGAACTTGGTTTTGATGTTTTTTCAGTTTTACCTTTTAGAATATATGGAATTATGTCTAACACTACTCTTATGGCAGTCCCTATGTTTATTACAATGGGGTTAGTGCTTGAAAAGTCCAAAATGGCTGAGAAGCTTTTAGTTTCGATGAGTTCTCTTTTTCGTGATGTAAGGGGAGGGCTAGCTGTCAGCGTTGTTTTGGTTGGGGCAATGCTAGCTGCATCAACGGGCATAGTCTCAGCTTCTGTTGTTATGATGAGTGTCATAGCACTTCCTCTTATGTTAAAAGCAGGGTATGACAAAGGTTTGGCTTCGGGAACTGTTGCCGCTTCAGGGACTCTAGGACAAATTATACCGCCATCTATTATCTTGATTATTTTAGGTGATGTTATGAGTGTTAGTGTTGGGGACCTTTTTATAGCAGCAGTACTTCCTGGGCTTGTGCTTGTAGGATTGTATATATTTTATATTTTAATCCGCTCTTACTTTTCCCCAGAGCTGGCACCGATACCTAAAAATATTAAAAGAGTTAGTATCAAAGAGGCTATTTTTTCCATAGTTCCACCACTCCTTTTGATGGTCTCTGTTTTAGGAAGTATATTTGCCGGAGTTGCTTCACCTACAGAATCGGCAGCGTTTGGCGTTATAGGTGCACTAGTACTTAGTGCGTTCAATGGATCATTAAACTTTGAGATGTTAAAGTATGCTTCGCTGGAGAGTGTTAAACTCACAGGTATGATTTTTATGATTCTTATAGGAGCTACTGCATTTTCTCTTGTCTTTAATGAACTTGGAGGTTCAGACCTTATATTGGAGTTTTTTAGCCAGGATATAGGAGATGTATGGGTTTTTATAGCCGTTGCAATGCTTAGTATCTTTATACTCGGTTTTTTTATAGACTTTATAGAGATATCTTTTATAGTCGTCCCTATCTTAGTTCCGGTCATGGAGGCTTTTGGGATAGATCCTATTTGGTTTGCTGTCTTAATTGCTCTAAACTTACAGGCCTCATTTTTAACACCTCCGTTTGGACTCTCTTTGTTCTTTTTAAAGGGAGCTGCTGGAGATACAATCAAAACAATAGAGATATATAAAGGGATAGTACCATTTATACTTTTACAACTTTTGGGACTTGTTTTGGTTGTAATATTTCCAAATCTTGTGTTTGCATTTCTTTGATGTCCACCTATTTAGGTAAACTGGAGTGGTAACTTAAATTCATACTCTTTATAATACATTATTAAGCAGCTGTTTCCATTTGCAACACCAAGTTCATCTCCTCAAACTTAGAAGGAGATACATTTCCTAGATAACTATGACTTCTTACTCTATTATAATAAAATTCTATATACTCAAATATTTCTCTTTTTGCTTGATTTTTAGTATAAAAATAGGTTTGATATACCAAGTCAGATTTTAGAGTTTTGAAGAAGCTTTCAGCAACTGCGTTATCCCAGCAATTACCCTTTCTGCTCATGCTTGCAGTTATGCCATTGTTTTTTAATAAATCTTTATGACTATAAGATGCATACTGGCTACCTCTATCTGTATGCCACAATAGCCCTTGAGGTGGATTTCTATGTTGTATAGCCATATTTAATGCATTATTTACAAGTGAAACTTTCATAGTATCATCCATAGACCACCCTACAACTTTTCGGGAGTATAGATCTATGACAGTAGCAAGGTATAGCCATCCTTCTCCTGTTGATATATAGGTAATATCACCCACATATTTAGTATCTGGTGCAGATGCATAAAAATCTCTATTGAGTAGATTTGGTGCTATTGGTAAATTATGATTAGAGTCAGTTGTATTTTTATATCTTCTTTTCATTTTTACTATTAGACCAAGAGTCTTCATTATGTTAGAAATTCGCTTTCTAGATACTAACAAGCCATACAACTCTTTTAATTTGTCCTGTATCCTTCTTGTCCCGTAGTTCTTTCGACCTTGAACAAATATAGCTTCAATTAAATTATTGAGCTGAGTATCTTCTTTTTTGATGATACGGCCGGCTTTTATCCAATGGTAATAAGATGATTTATCTACCTTAAGAACCATGCACATCTGTTTAACACTGAAACTCTGTTGATGTTTTTGCATCCATGCGTACTTTATAGAGTTTCTTTGGCAAAGTACGCCGTTGCCTTTTTTAAGATGTCACGCTCTTGTTTAAGTAGCTTATTCTCGCGTCTAAGGCGTTTATTTTCTTCATCTAGAGTTTCACCAAAGTGAGATGTTTTTATGCTTTGTGTTGCTATATTATGTTCTTTTTTATAGCTATTAATCCAGTTGTATAATGTCTTTGGATTTATATCTAAGTCTCCTGCAACTTTTGAGACGCTCTCATTATTGTTGAGAATTAATTGCACTGTTGAGTCTCTAAACTCTCTATTAAATTTACTGTTTCTCATGATTTCCCTTATTCATTTTATTTTAACTTAGAATTGTTAATTTCTTAGTATGAATTTAGGTTACCACTCCAAACTAGATTCCAAGTCAAGCTTGGAATGACGACATTATCGTACTTGGAATGACAACATTCCGTCACTCTGAATGACGACATTCCGTCACTCTGAACTTGATTCAGAGTCTAGTTGCTAATTATTCAGATAGCTTAATTAAATATATTTGAGATATAAGCAATTTAAACTATAATACTTTAAAGCTTGTTATTAACCATAGGAGGATAAATTGGAAGATATTTTATATGCACCTTGGCGGGAAGAGTATATTAATAATAAAAAAATAAAGGGTTGTGTATTTTGTCATATTAGTTCACATGCACAAGATGATGAAGAGCAACATGTGCTCTACAGAGATGAACACTGTTTTATTGTTATGAACAAATACCCATATACTCCGGGGCATTTTATGATTATTCCACATGCACACATCGATAAACTTGAAGAGTTAGATAGCAAAGTGTGGCTGCATATAAGTGCTATGGCTCAAAAATGTGTCAGGCTTTTAAAAGAGGGTTATGGCGCGCAGGGCGTAAATATCGGTATGAACTTAGGTGTTGCAGGCGGGGCAGGGATTGCAGAACATATTCATATGCATCTTGTTCCAAGATGGTCACGTGACACTAACTTTATAACTTCTATTGCAGATACCAGAGTCTATTCAAGCGACTTTGAAAAAATATACAGAAAAATTAAAAGTTTGCTGCCAAAATATATTTAGTTTTTTTTAGATTTAAGTATAAAGAAAAATAGTGCCGCAACAGCAATAAATACAACAGTTCTGATTGTTAATGTAAGTCCGTCTATCTCAGGCATAATATCTCTTTTTGTGTAGTGTTTGTTTGAGTGATATTTGTAGTGTGGATGGGGATACAGGATTCGAACCTGTGAATGGTAGCACCAAAAGCTACTGCCTTACCACTTGGCGAATCCCCATTATTTGTTATAGCTTGTATAACGGGTGAAATTATAAAGAGAGTGTCCTTATAATTTCCTTAACTTTATGTAATTTTAGCTATAAAAGCCCATCATTATCCATTATCTCTATCTCTTGTTTGGCAGTAAAAACAGTTTTTGTGTCAGGTGACAAATCTAGTGAATGATTTTTTCCGTCATAGTCAATTTGATTTAAAATAAGTTTCATAGTCTCTAAACGCGCCTTATGTTTGTCGCTTGAACGTATTACGTACCATGGTGCCTCGTTGTGACATGTATCTTTTAGCATACGGTATTTAGTCTTTGTAAACTGCCCCCACATGCTTTGTGCCTGCAAATCAATTTCGCTTAGTTTCCATTGTCGAAGAGGGTCTGTTCTACGTTGCTCAAACCTCTCTGCCTGCTTCTCTTTTATAACGCTAAAGTAAAGCTTGACAACTACTGTTCCCTGTTGGACCAAAGATTCTTCAAATGGGACAACATGTTTCATAAAAAGCTCATGCTCCTCTTGAGAACAAAAACCAAAAACAGGTTCTACCATCGCACGGTTATACCAACTTCTGTCAAAGAGTACTATTTCTCCTCCATGAGGAAAATGTTTAATATATCTTTGAAAATACCATTGTGTTCTCTCCTGCTCGCTAGGACGCCCTAAAGCAACAATACGGTAATGTTTTGGATTCATATATCGGCTAACACTGCCAATAACACTCCCTTTGCCCGCCGCATCACGCCCCTCAAAAAGAATGATAAGCTTGAGGCTATGGTTCTCTATGTGTTGTTGAAGTTTCACAAGCTCAGCCTGATATGGCTCAAGTGCCAGCGATTCAGAGTATGTACTAATAGCCTCTTTGTATTGCTCTTCTGTCAAGTCGTATTTTTGCATTTTGTAATCCATAATATATTAAAAGTTTGTGTTTAAAAAGAATATTTTTTTTGATAAAAAAATTATATTGGAACTATATCCGTTTTTTTCATTTTTATGAAAATTTTTCTAAATTTTTCTATAAAATTCACTATAAAACATACAGATTTATTCCTAGAATATGGACTTAGCAGAACCTTGGAAAATTTATACTGCAAAATATAAAAAACGATGTATGATTTCATATATATTAAGGGCACCTCTTAAAACCACTAAAAAAGTAGCCTAAATCAACCCGTTTTATTTTTTTTAACTTTTCAAACTTTTTTGTAAGAAAAATTACCTAAGTTTTTAAGATTTTACTCTTAAAAACTCAAGTAATCCATCTTGTTTTACTCTTCTTTTACATTATTTTCACTTTTTGAAGCCTAACTAACTGTTCATATCTAAAAAGATTATAGGTTAGATTCAAGAACCCTATATTTGATTCAATTCGTTTTATTCCTATTGAAGTCATATGCAGGGCGTCATTCATTGAATTGGTCATGAATCCAAATATATGTTCCACTCTCGCTCTTA
This sequence comes from Candidatus Sulfurimonas baltica, assembly GCF_015265455.1. Classification (NCBI taxonomy): domain Bacteria; kingdom Pseudomonadati; phylum Campylobacterota; class Epsilonproteobacteria; order Campylobacterales; family Sulfurimonadaceae; genus Sulfurimonas; species Candidatus Sulfurimonas baltica. The sequence goes on from NZ_CP054492.1 coordinate 947,714, forward strand.
TTTTTGACTTCATAGAATTGGCAAGCTTTTGTTGCGCGTCTAGTGGATTATTTCTATATCCTTTTTCGTGCACATGACTTTTACATTGCTTAGTTTCAAGGTACTCTTCGATCTTCGCGCTTCTGTACGCACTATCAGCGTATAAAATATTATCATTTTCATTTACAATAGACTCTAACTCTGTGGAATCATGAGGGGCTGCACTACTAACACTAAATTTCGTTATGAGTTTAGTTTTAGCATCCGCGTTTACATGATTCTTGTAGCCATAGTGTCTTTCATTGTTTTTGGTCATCCATTTAGCATCTGTATCTTTTTGAGAAAGTTTCGCTTTGTTCTTTGCAAATTCTAAAGGAATAGCACCTTTTTTAATATCCGCGTTATCTTCTCTTGAGTTTCTTTGTCTTGGAGCATCTACAAATGAAGCGTCTACCATACTTCCTTCTCGAGCTACTATTCCTTTGTTGACTAATTGAGATGTGAATAGCTCAAAAAGAGTTTTTGAAAGCTTCTTTTCTTTTAGGTTCTCTTTAAAAAGCCATATGGTCTTCTCGTCTGGAACATTATCGCCTATTTGAAGTCCTAGAAACTGCATAAAGGACAATCTGTCCTTTATTTGAAACTCTGTTTGTTCGTCTGAGAGGTTATAGTATTTTTGGAGTATTACTATCTTGAACATCATCAACTTGTCATAAGGAGGTCTTCCTCCTGGCGCTTTTGGCTCTACGTATAGCGCTTCTTCAATCGGCGCTCTAAATATTTCCCAGTTGATAACTTTGTTGAGTTTATTCAATGGTGGTTGATGTTGGTTTATTTTTTCCAATTGAAATTCGTAATCAAACAATCCAGCCATTTTTCTTCTCTCTTTTTTCTTTATTTTATCAAATTATTGGTTAAGGGCTAATTTCTCTTAGTTTTTAGAGATGCCCTTAATATAAACAAAGGATTTTAATGGCTAATTTAACAGTAAACAATCAAACACTCAAGCCTTTTATACTTGACTCAAAACCTATTATGGAAAAGTATCTTTTAAAACTTGAAGTAGACATAAGTGACTATACATTTGCAGCAAATTATATTTGGCTTGCAAACAGTAGCGGATTTTATGCAATCATAAACAAATGTTTTTGTCTATTCGTAATGACGGGAGGGGAACTCACCATGTTGCTTCCTCCACTAGGAAAGAAAAAATATATTACAGATGTGATAATTGAGTGTTTTGAGATTATGAATTCCAACAACAGTTCTCCTTATTATGCCCGCATAGATTATGTGCAGGAGTCTATGGTTGAAGAGTTTGTTCACTCTACCGATGAAGCTGAGAGTATGTTTGTGATGCTGGAGAACTATATCTTAGAAAAAAAACTTGTTGACTATATCTATTCGGTTGACAGCCTGATTGAACTGCGTGGAAACAGCTACCACACAAAACGTACAGAGATTAATAAGTTTACAAAGTCGTATCCTGAACATGTTATTGAAAAGCTTGATAGCGTTAAACATAAAGATGAGATAATAAAACTATTTAATAAGTGGGTCTCAGACAGGGTGAAATACATGCCGGGAGAGGAAGCGGAAAACTTCCTTGAAGGGATTCATCAGGAGCGTTTTGCGATTAAACAGATGTTGAAATATTATGATGAACTCTCTCTTATTGGCTTGGTTATATATATTAACGGTGAGCTAAAAGGGTTTACGGTAGGAGAGCGCATTAGTCATGATACAGCGAGTGTCATAATAGAAAAGACAGATTTTGAAATTCTTGGATGTGCTCAGTTTATCTTCCGTGAGTTTTCCAAAATGCTTAAAGAGCATTATAATGCAGTCTATATCAATGTTGGTGATGATATGGGATTTGAGAATCTTCGTAAGGTTAAGATGTCCTACCGTCCATTTAAGCTTGTTCCGAAATATACAATTTATCAAAAATGATAATTCGCAAAGCAAGATTATGTGATGTCTCTAAGCTTTATGCCTTAGAGGGTGAACTTTTTTCGGAGGAGAACTTTCCACTCTCTCGAAGTTCTTTTGCTTACCATGTGCGAAATAACATGTTATATTTAGCGGAGGTAAATGGTAGTATCGCAGGATATGTTTTGGTGTTAATAAAGCGAACCAATGCCAAACTGTACTCCATCGGAGTTAGCGAGGCTTATCGTGGAAAAAAAATAGCTGAGAAACTATTGGAATTAGTATCTAAAGAGTTGATATCTTTGGGTTTTAAAAAAACTACTCTCGAAGTGCGAACAGACAATAAAATAGCCATTGCTTTATATGAGAGAGTTGGCTTTAATATAAAAAAGAGACTTGAAGCCTTTTATTTAGATGGGTGTGATGCCTATCTTATGGAGTTAGAGTATGGCGATAAAACACTATAAAGAACTATATAGAGAGCTTGGAAACAGTAAGTTACTTAAGCTACAGGTTGTTGTTCTTTTTTTAACAACTTATATTGACTGGGTTATTATGCCCTATATTACAAAGCTTGAAGGGACATATTTACCTGTATTTATGATAAGTTTATATATGCTTATCGGTGCAACTGACGGACTGATTCAACCGCTGTTTAAGAAGATTAGGATTTACCGTATATATCTTTTTGTAATTATATTAGATGTTATACAGATATGCAGTTATATGCTCTCTGAGATGGATATGGTGGTGTTTACATATACAATATTGAGTATCTTTACTCTGCAAGCGATAACATTTGAAATTTCAAGAATTCATACTGTTGATTTTATGAAAGATGATATAGAAATTAAAGATTATCTTATGTTAAGGTCATTCGTTGTCTCCGTTGCCATGATAGGCGGTGCGGTTAGCGCTATGATACTTGACTTTTTTGATGTTAAACTCTCTAGTACGCTATCATTGCTTGGTATACTTGGTGTGTTTGCAGTATTTATTGAGTATAAATTATATGCAAAATTTAAAAATATCATACAAAATGAAGAGACTATAATAGAGAGACAAAAAGTATTATTGAATGAAAAAATTACATTTTCCGAGTAGTTGTTACATGTAATTAAACTCTTTGAATAATTAGTTATGAGACTCTGAATCAAGTTCAGAGTGACGAGTTATCTAGTTTATGAATTAATCTGAGGTTTTAATTAAACTATTTATATTTTTTTGTGTTATAGTTGTGCCAATATTTATTCAAAGGTGAACACAATGAAATTATTTATAATTATGCTCCTTAGCAGTTATGTTTTGTATGCAGCAACAATAGACACAAAACTGTATGAAAACACAGAGAATGAGGCATATTATACAGAGATACAAAAACAGATTGAAAGTGATGAGAAGAGTAAATTAAAGTCTTTAGAAATATCAGAAGAAGAGAAGCTGCATTTGTCGAGAGTGCGAAGTGCATCATCGCAAAAAAATCAAATTGAGCTATATGATTTAAAATCAGTGTCAAAAAAACCACTGACTTTCAACAATTACTATTACGCTATTAATGCTGCCGCTTCAGTGCGTGTTAAACAAAATTTAAATCGTAAAATGCTCCGTGAAGTTAATAAAAAATCAATCTTTTTAAAACAGGCAATAGAGAACATTGTTGAAGCTGATAAACCAAAACTCCTCTCTTACCAGTTGCAATACGCATATTATAAACTTCAGGAAAAAAATATAGAGGCAAAACAGAAGCTGCTAGATGCTCATGAAGAAGAGATAATATCAACCCTTTTTAATGTTTTTTCGCTGCTAGAGTGTGATTTTGATTCTGATATAGATATAAAAATGAAGCTAACAGATAAAGAGATTGAAAAAATATCTTTGGAAAAAATTTCTTTAGAGATTGATCTTGAAAAGGCGCTGATTGAGGATAGTGCTAAAATTGAACGTATCAAAAAGAAAATACAATCTTATGAAGCACAATACCAAGAACAGCTAAACAAAAAAATTATGCTTCAGATTGAACAATCTCTTTGCATGTTGAAGAATAAAAGAAGTAAAACATTTTTTAAGTTAATTGATGGAATTGAAATTCATATAAAAGAGGTTTCTACAGAATTTTTCCCAGTTTATGTAGAAGAGTTTAAGATACTCAGAGAAATAGCAAAAGAAGTTCTCGGCTCTACAAAACTTTTTTTTAGTTCAACACTTTATGAGAGCAGGGAGATTTTGTCACAAATAAAAGGTTATTTCACATCTCCATTATTCGTATTTAACGAGCAACCAATAAGCTTGTCAAGTTTGATTAAAGCTATAATCTTGATTATATTTGGTTTGATAGTAGGTAGGTTTTATAAAAGATGGGTTGCCCGTATCTCTCGAAAATGGCCGGATATGAGTCAGATGTCAGTGCGTCTAGCCTCAAATATAGGCTATTATTTGATTATTGCTATCTCCTTTATTGTTGCAATGGGGAGTTTGGGAATAGATATGACATCTATCTCTTTGATTGCAGGAGCATTGTCAATCGGTATCGGTTTTGGACTTCAAACCGTTGTCTCAAATCTGATAGCCGGAATCATACTAATGTTTGAGCGTACTATACGCATCGGGGATACAATTGAGATAAATGATACAATGCGTGGCAGAGTTACAGATATGCGTATCCGTTCAACTACTATTAAAACATTTGATAATATTGATATAGTTATTCCTAACTCATCGTTTATTCAAAATAATGTTATTAACTGGACACTTGATGACATCTCAAGAAGAGTGCATATTCCCTTTGGTGTAGCATATGGGACAGATGTGGACATTGTTAAGAAAGTAATATTAGATGAACTTGAAAATTGCAATCTTACATATATTAGAGATGATATAAATAAGAAGCCTGAAGTGTGGATGATAGCTATGAACAGCAGTAGCGTAGATTTTGAGTTGTTAGTGTGGGTAGATTGGGACAATAAGTTCCGTCCAAATTCATTAAAGTCAGATTTTCTAATCTTAATATACAATACACTTAATAAGAATGGGATACAGATTCCATTCCCGCAACTTGATTTACATGTAAGGCACATGCCATTATAAAGGATAACTATGGAAAATTTAGAACAGTTGATTGACACATTACACCTAGAGGATTTAGCAAACGAGTTGCATCCATCTTTTTTTGATGAAAATGATGGTTATGATATGCTTATTGTTAGACTTCCCGTTATTAAGGACAAGCTAGAGGTTAACTCTACGGGTTTTGTACTAACTTCAAATAGTAGTTACATGTATGATAAAAACAAAAAAACATTTAAGGATATTGGTGATAGATTTGGGGGTCCACACAAAATTACAGATAGTATATTAGACGGTTTTTTAAAATCTTTTACAGGTTACCAAGATAAAGTTGTGGATATGGAAGAGCTTTTATATGATGATAATGTGACTGATGATTTTATGAAAAATTGGCTTGACCTTAAGCGTGACATACTTCGAATAGAGAGGGTTTTACTAAGAGCATCACTGATTATGAGCGAGGTAATTGAAGCTTACAACAAAGAAGAAAGTTTCCCAATAAATAGCTATATTGACCTGCATGAGCACATGGAGAGGACAAAGCGTTCTGCTGAACTTCAGCTCTCAAAACTAGATTATATTTATAATTTTTACACTGCACGTACAAACGAAAAGATGAATAAGATGGTTTATCTTCTTACTCTTATATCAGCTGTATTTCTTCCTCTTAATCTTGTAGTAGGTTTTTTTGGTATGAACACAAGCGGTCTCCCTTTTGCAGATGGCAAGAGTGGGACTGTAAGTGCAGTTTTGCTTATGGTTTCTCTTCTTACTGTTACATCAGGTGTGCTTTATTTTAGTAAAGGTAAAACAGATAAGGGATAGTCTTATAATTACATTACACCTTTCACATTAAAGTTGTATAATCCATTTTAATATATATAAATTAAGGCAGATAATGGGACAAAATAGATTCTTTGAAACAACTAAAAAGGGTATACACCTGATTGAGGTTATTTAATGCCTCAAATCAATGATTTTAAGTCAATAGTTTTAAATAATACACCTCTGATTGATGTTCGTGCTCCTGTTGAGTTTGAAAAAGGTGCTTTTAACAATGCCATAAACCTTTTGCTTATGAATGACAAGGAGAGACACCTTGTTGGTATTCGTTACAAAGAAAAAGGAAACTCTGAGGCAATAAAACTCGGACATGAATTGGTTTTCGGAACAAAAAAAGATGACAGAATAAAATCATGGCTTGATTTTATAGAGACAAACCCAAATGCTATGCTTTATTGCTTTAGAGGGGGACAACGCTCTAAAATATCTCAAGAGTGGATTCGTGAGGCCGGATATAATATCACACGTCTTAAAGGTGGCTATAAAGCATTTAGAAACTACCTGTTGACACAACTTGAAGAGTCACCTAATCATTTTAAACCAATTATACTTGGCGGACGTACCGGCTCCGGAAAAACAATACTACTCAAAAAAATACAAAATTCCGTTGACCTTGAGGGTTTGGCAAATCATAGAGGATCATCATTTGGCAGAAAACTAACGCCTCAGCCAAGTCAGATTAATTTTGAGAATAATCTAGCTTATGATATTATCAAAAAACTCGACATAGGATTTAAGCATCTGGTATTTGAAGATGAAGGAAAAAACATAGGAAGTGCATATATGCCAAATAGTTTGGCAAAATATCTTTTAACAGCTCCCCTTGTTATTTTGGAGACATCTATGAAAGAGAGAATAGATACGACATTTAATGAATATGTAACCGATGCACAGAAAATGTATGCAGATGGAGGGTTTGTTGATGCGCTTGGTGTGTGGAGAGATGATATACTAAGTGCAATGAGCAGGATAAAAAAAAGAATCGGCAGCGAGAGATATCTACATGTAACTACTATTTTTGAAAAAGCATATAATGAACAGATTAGAAGCACAACACTAGACGCACATAAAGAGTGGGTTGAGTATCTTTTAGTAGAGTATTATGACCCTATGTATGACTATCAAATACTTAAGCGCTCAGAAAAAGTGAAGTTTAGAGGTTCGAGCGAAGAGGTATTTGCATATTTAGCACTTTTTGAGTGATATATAAGTGCAGAGACTAAGTTTTAAAATTTAATTGGTAGGTAATAACTTATATCAAATAAATTTTCATTATTTAGATAATTGTTTTTATGGTAAACAATAAATGAAGGTTTTGTTGTTGTTTCATATTCACTATCAACAAGCCAATCATGATATACCCATTGTATAAATCTTAGTACATCTTCTCCTTTGCCCTGCAAATCAAACTTTGCATATACGCCGTCGGAAATTTTAAAATTTGGCAATCTTTTTGTAAACACTTCCTCTTGTTCATCTGTTATTATGCAAGCTATGTATTGACAGTTATTAAGATCTGTTATGGTTGGATTATCGTGCAGAAGAGCTACCATTTGATATTTTTTTACATTATGATTCAAAATCAGAGTATAGAGTTTTTGCCAAGTCTCTTTTACATTGTTAATATATCCGTTGTTGCGTATATAGTAACTTTTTATAGATGGCATATTAACTATTGTTGCACAAAGTTTTGAGAAATCTACACTGGAATTTGTAGATATGTTAGACGCTTGTAAAATAGAGTTTGAATAGTTTATATATGCACCGTTTCTCCAATCTTTGGGTCCAACTTCAAATTTGTTTTTAAAAGCTTTTATAAATGAGGAATGAGAACTATATCCACATAGCTTAGCTACTTCTGATATTGTAGAGTATTTATTGGTTAAGAGAAGGCTGGCAGCTTTTTGTAATCTTATTGATTTAATGCTCTCATAGATATTTTTGCCAAATGTATTTTTAAATACTTTATGCATATGAAATTTACTTATACCAAAATTGTCACTTAGTTCATACATGTCAATGTTTACATCTATATGTGTATAAATATAATACATTATGCTATTGGCTATTTTAGTATTTTTTTCTAAAGTATTTTTATTCATAAAAAAAATTATAGCAAGTTTAGATAACAAAAATGACAATTATGGACAATAATTACTGTATTTATGAACAAATAAATTGACAAAAAATAAGAAGAGTTTTAGTTTTTAATTGATTAGAATATCGTTTTAATTAAGTATGAGGATATATTATGAAAAAAATTTCTAAAATATTAGTAGCCAATAGAGGAGAAATAGCCCTTAGAATTATAAGAGCATGTAAAGAACTTGAAATAAAATCTGTAGTTGTATTTTCTGAAGCTGATGCAAATGGAGTATGGGTTGCAAGAGCCGATGAGTGTTACCCTATAGTTGGCAACTCAGTAGATGCGTATCTGAAATATGACAAAATAATTAATATAGCAAAAAAAACAAACTGTGATGCTATCCATCCTGGTTACGGCTTCTTGTCAGAGAGTGCTGAATTTGCACAAGAGTGCGAAGATAATGGGTTGATTTTTATAGGACCAAAACCAAAACATATAGAACTCTTTGGTGATAAAATGGCTTCAAAAGTTGCTATGAAAAAAATAGGCGTTCCAGTTTTAGAAGGGACAAATTCCCCGATAGCAGATGAAGAAGAGGGTAGAAAAATTGCTGGGGAGATAGGTTATCCAGTCATAATAAAAGCAGCATTTGGTGGTGGTGGAAGGGGTATGAGAATTGTCCATATTGCTGAAGATTTTTCAAAAATGTTTGACTCCGCTACCAACGAATCTATAAAATATTTTGGTAAAGGGGATGTTTTTATAGAAAAATATGTTCAAAATCCTAGGCATATTGAGATTCAAATTGTTGCTGACCAATATGGAAATGTAGTCCATTTAGGCGAAAGAGACTGTTCTATTCAGCGACGACATCAAAAGGTTATAGAGATAACACCATCACCATTGTTAAGCGATGAAGTTAGACAAAGACTTTGCAATATCTCCGTAAATGCTATGAAAGAGCTTGGATATGAGAGCGTAGGTACTGTAGAATTTTTAGTTGATGAGAAAGATAATATATACTTTATAGAGATGAATACGAGAGTTCAAGTTGAACATCCAATAACTGAGATAGTTACAGGAGTCGATATTATTCAAAGAATGATAGAGATAGCTGCCGGTGACAAGCTAAAATATTTGCAACATGAGATACAGTTTAGAGGATATGCTATAGAGTTTAGAATCAACTCTGAAGATCCTCAGAAAAATTTTATGCCAACGGTTGGAGTGGTTAAAAAATATTTAACACCTGGTGGTCCTGGAGTAAGACTAGACACCAGCCTATATAGTGGGTACGAACTGCCTACATGTTATGACTCTATGCTTGGAAAGCTGATTGTTTGGGCTCTTGATTGGAAGGGTGCAGTTGCTAAAGCTAGGAGAGCATTGGATGAGTTTCATATAGAGGGCTTCAAAACTAATATATCACTTCATAGAGAGATAGCAAGAGATGAGAATTTTAAAAATGGAAAATTTGACACGGGATATTTAGATATAAATATGAATAAGTTTAATTTAGATGCAGAGAGTTCAATTGCTAATGAAGAGGAAAAAGCTCTAAAAATAGCAGACCTTATTAAACAACTCAAAGAGAACAACCTAGTGTCACTTGAAAATAATTTCACTCTTTATTAAGCTATTTTATTACTATTGTACATCTTAACCCACAAATGAAGTTTTTTTGGGTTAAGCAGTTGCCTTTGTAAATTAACCTTGAATCTTTTTGAAATCTTCACTCTCTTTTATATTTTCAAACAATACTTCGCCATCAATCTCATCTTTTAAATGGGGAGATTTTTCTATGGCTGTTTGTAAGTCTTCAATTGCCTCATTCTTATTGTTAAGAGCCGCATTTGCGCAAGAGCGCTGCCAGTAAGCGTACCCGTATTCTGGGTCAATTTCTATGGCTTTATTACTAAGACTTAAGGCCCACTCGTACTCATCTATGTCAATAACTGCATCTGCTTTATAAGCATAAACTTCCGCATCATTGCTATTTACTTTTAAAATTTCATCATAAAGGTCTATTCTCGATTGTGGATTTGTCTCCAAATTTGAGCGCATCCATAAAGAGTGGATATACTGTGTGTTATATATTTTGTTTTGATTATCCAATATTTTTTTAGATTGTTGTGTCAGTGTCTCTTGTAGAGTTTGCATCTGAGCATTATATTTTTGCGTAATTGCATCTAATCTGGTTTCAACTATCTCTTCAGTTTTTCGTTTTACATCTCTAAGTGAGTTCCATCCGGCAAAAATAAGTATAGATGTTGCAGCAGCAATTAGGTAAAACATATTGCCGATTGTGTCAGTAATATATCTGGCTGCTCTGTCTGTTTGCTCAACTTCTGCTCTTGAAATTCTTTTTTCAACCTCATTTTTAATTTTCATATTCTCCATTCGCAAATCTTTAAGTTCATCCATAATGTATCGCTCAATCAACGGTTTTTTTAACTCTTTATCAAGACCTTTGATTTGAGGAGTGTCAGCATTTACTGAGGTGTAGAAAATTAAAAAAGAAAGAAGTACAAAAAATTTCAACGCTATATTCATAGAGAGCCTTTGGTAAAAAATTGGATTTATTATAACAAATGCCGCTTAATATTAAATATGGCAAAAATTGACGTTTAATGTGGCTGTTTGTTGGGTTTGAAAAGTATTTTGATTGGTTGCGGAAACAGGATTTGAACCTGTGACCTTCGGGTTATGAGTTCTTTTAAATGGTTTTCTTATGTTGTGTGATGATGTCTCAAAGTGACCTATACAGTCATATATCGCACTTTTAAAAATCTTACTAACTATGTCAATTTGTGCCATTATATAGTATGAAATACTAAAGACCCTATGAAATACCCTAGAAAAATATGATTTACTTAGGCAGATATATTATGCAATCTTAATTTTATTGGACTCAAGAAAATTAGCAACATCTAAAAGATCAAATACGACCTTACTATGTTCTTTCGATCCTAGCTTTTTCCATTGAGGCACACCAACACCAATTGCCATATAACGATTAACTGTTGATAATGAGACTCCAAGGACATACTTTGCCAACTCTTCTTTTGTAATTGCAAATTTATTAAAGTGTTGAACTAATAAATTGTATCTATTTTCACTATATTGTAAATTATTCATGTGAATACCTTCTTCTTTAAAATACATTATTATATGCTTGTAGATTTCAATTGTACTTCAAACTATAACATACTTGTAATATTTATCCGATTATCGTATAATAACAAAAAGGAGTGTTTCATGAAAACAAAAGATATTAACAGTGTATTTGGTGTTGCTCCTGCCACACTATTTGATTGGAATAAGCCTGAACATAAGAAGCATCAGCTTGCGAAACTTTTAAAAAGCCTTGAACTAGAAGAGGTCTTGAGTATATTAGAAAAAAGTAATCCAAAACCTAAACCTATGATGCTATTATCAACGGTAAACTGTTCTATAGGCGATAAATCAAAACACTATACACTTACAAGTTTGAAAAAACTGTTTTATAAAAAAGAAGAGTTAAATATATATGATAAATATGCACTTAAAACTATCAAAAATGAAGCGATGGAAACTGAGATAGAAGATTTTATACACTACTATAAAATTCCGATTGATAGAGTGCAGAAGTTGTTATCAGCATGATAGACAATATAGAGTTTGTAAAAGAACACTACAGCGACCAGATTAATGCTTTAAACGGTTTTATTCGAGATGCGTATCCATATTTACCAGATAAAAATAATTCTCTTATTCGTTTTGGTGGCGGTACTGCTTTGGCTATATATTATTTTCAACATAGACTTAGTTTTGATATTGATCTGTTTGTAACTGATGTGCAAGTTCTTAACTATCTGAGCCCAAAACATTGGATAGAAGAGACTTCCATTTTTAATGGTGATAAATATATTGACTTATCTAATCATATTAGAGTACTTTTTAGAGAAAATAATATAAAGGTTGATGTATTGGTGTCTCAAGATAATATCGCTGATTGTTTAGTAGATGACTCAAATAGTCTATTCTCATCTACTGTTTATGTTGAAAGCATAGAAGATATAATCGCTAAAAAAATTGTATATAGACGTAATGATAACTTAACAAGAGATATTATAGATATAGCTATTGCCATAAAATACGCAGATAATATTTTAAAAAATCTTTATGATAAAGAGCATATTACGCTAAATGATGTGAGTGAATTATATGAATCTTTGATGGCGCTTGATACTAAAATTTTTCATGAAGAGATAGAAATTGTAAAGCCTTTTGAAAAATATATGGATGTTGCAACAGATGCACCTGAAATAATTAAAATTGAGTGTCTTAAAATTCTCAAATTGAAGTAGGGTGATTATATGAGTAACAATATTGATTTTATAGCCAGTAGATTACCAGACCTAAAAGATTATTCCTACTTAGAAGACTTAGCTGGGGTGGAGTTCTATTATACGGCTATATACGAATTGTTTTTACGTAATAAACATAATAAAAAAGTTATAGACGAAATTATTAATTTTTATGAAGTTAATAAAAAAAATATCAACCAATATCTCGAAGAACGAGATATTGGTGACACATTAGAGTTTTATGTTAAAAGTAATGCTCTTGATGGCCCAAAAGATGGATTCGGCGCATACTCACAATTAAGTGATATGGTTAAGTCATATAAAGGACTACCCTTTAAGCATTATGATGATGATCATGTCTATTTAAACAAGAACATAAATAGTAAAATATTTGATATTATAAATTTTGTATATGAAGTAACTGAGATAACTAAAATTCATCGTAATGAGTCAAATGTAAAACTAAGTGATTACATCTATATAGAACATAATAGTAGAAATATTGTCTATGTAAAAGAAGAAGGCGATTTGATCTATAAAGAAGTTATATCAGTTGCTAATGTAGATGAAACTTCAGATCTTGATAATGAATCATGGTTTATCTTGACTCATGTAAAAGCTGAGATTAATTATGATAAAGTTAAAAAATATTTAGCACATAATAAACATTCAATATCAAAGCATGTATCAGTAAGTGTTAATAATAGTAAATATCCAGTTGTTAATACGGTAGAGAATAATTCAATAACTATTGGCAGGGATGTATTAAATGAGTACAATCAAGGGATGGCGTTTTCTTTATTAACTCAGGAGTCTTTTTTAGTAAGAGAAATTACCACAAAGAAAATAGATAAACATAAAGACTATTTGCGAAATATGCTCAAGACTAATACTAAAGATGCATTTATGTTTGAGATGTATATTTATGATGCAAAAATTATCTATGATAAAGTTATAAAAAAAGAGTTAAAGGACAATCATCTTGGTATCAAGGATGAATTTTGGATCACTATGTCGGATAAGATTTCAGGCATTAATTATAGAACTATCCAAAATAATCATACAAGCGTAAAAGCAATTATTGAAGATGAATTATATCTCTTTGTATAGAGAAATTTGGACACAATGTACTTTGATATTACAAAATAGTTTCGGATACGAACATACGGGTCTATTACGAACACACTTCTTTTCCTATAACTTCCGGAAATAGTGGGAAATAAAGGCTTCTTTATTTTAAAATTTCCTCAAAAACAGGAAATTAAGTGAAGTTTAGTGACCGTTTTTGGTACCGTTTTAGTACTTTGAAAAGTTGTTCCAAAATTCCTAAGGATTTATGGAAAATTACGATTGTGACTTTTTGAACACTTTGTGGAACATGGAAACTCTATATAGCTGACATTGTTCCAAATATAAGTTTAAGATATAAAAACTAATTTTTATTATCGTTGAATTTTAATGTTTTTTTTAAAGTAGTCTTTTGATTTTTCTTTTTTTCATAAGATACCTATTACCCGTTTTTGGGTGTAGAGATATCTTATAGTTTTATTTGGTTTATTTCAAATAAAGAGAACTTTTATTAAACTATTTTTTCAATTTTACTTCAAACTCTTGGCAACCTGAATCTATATTTCCACGATATATTTTATCATTAATAATATACCCTTTCATTCCAACAGTGCTATAACCATTTGGATTATAAATCCATTTTCCAGGCATAAAATTTAACTCTTTCGTTTCTTTATTATATATTCCATATAATTCAAATTCTCCTCTTCCATTACCACTAAATTTAAATGTTGCTTTAATATCTTCACTATCAACATATTTAATATTTACATCTAAATTCGTTTTTCCTTGACCACAAATATAATATCCTCTCCAAGTTTGATTTTTTGATAGTACTTCTTTTATAGAAGTGACCTTTTTTATTTGAATGTTTTCATCCATCTCTAACTCATAAGGAAGGATAGTCCCCACAGCATTAAAACAATAAGAAGCAGTATCAAAGTCAAATTTATCATTACTTATTACAAACTCATGTATCAGTTGTTCTGATTGTTCGCCACTTAATTTTAAAGAAGCTTTATATTGAGATATCATCTCTTTATATGCTCCATATTTTGCTTGTTGTTTTATATCTTTCATTGCAACTGCTGGGTCATTAAAACAAAAGTGTGTTAAAGATACTTTTTTAGGTCTATATTTTTCTAAATCTTTTTTAGTTATATAAACATTTACATCTGTACAAATTTCACCAAGGTTTTTACCATTATAAAATGATGGATTGCCTTTTACTCTTACTGCACCAACTGCACGAGACTTTATAGCATCACTTACTAATTTACCATTTTCAATATCTGTTTTTGAAACTATTAATGTTCCATATAACTCTTCAAGAGATTTTTGTTTTGCTTTTTCAATTAGTATCTTTTTTTGTTCATCCAAAGTTTTGTTTGGATAAACAGATTGTTGAATACAACTTGTTTTTGAAGTTTCTAGTTTATCTTGTGCATTAGCTACTGTTAATAGCATTAATAGTGATAGTAGTAGTTTCATTTTTTTCCTTGTGTGTATTTTAATTTAGATTTATGAACATAAGTGAACATTTTTTTATATCTGAGTATTGATGTGCAATTATAGCGTTTATATTTATTAATGCCAATAAAAATTAAGACAAGCATATTGCTTAGTTTATTTTAACTTCTATCTGTTATTTTAGTTCTACATTTTGATAAGCTCGGCTTACAAGATGAGCTGAAACTTAGTAAAAATAGAATATTGGATGTAGTTTTTATATACGTTAAATAAAAATTTAAATACAATAAGCAAATTATTTAGGAATTATGATGAATATATTTTACTTTTTAATAATATCGTCAATTTTATTTTTCAGCGGCTGTGTAAAGCAGAAACAAATTACTGTAACAAATAGTATGCAAGTTAAAACTATAGAAAAAAATTCAAAACCAGTATGGATAAGTAATCCTAACTATAAAGGTTACAATGGTGTCGTCGGTTATGCTGAAAAACAGCGTAACAAAAAACTTCAAAAAAAGATAGCACTTATTACTGCTAAGGCGAGGTTGTCCGCACAGTTAAATATACATGTTGAGAGTATAGTTACTTTATACAGCAGCTCTAAAGATAACACTCAAGAGGTTCATTCTAGCTCACACCAGACATCTTCTAATCATATTCAAAATGTTATTGTTAAAGATGAGTATATAGATAAAGATGGTGCCCTATATCTTTGGCTAATAACAAAATAAAAGGATTTTTATGAAAAAATTTACACTCTTAGTTTTATTACTTTGCTTAAGCCTTCAATCACGCGACGTTATAGATGACACTGGTTTATGTAAAATAAACTGGACAGAGGGGCATATACTTTGTGAAGGTGAATCAGCTGAAGGTCAAAGTAGTTTTGCTGCAAAAATTTCTGCAAAAGTAATAGCACAAAGAAATCTCCTTGAAGTTGTTAAGGGTGTGCAGATAGATTCAGAGATTACTATCGAAGACGGAATGCAGACAAGTGATATTATTTCCAGTCGTGTTCAGGGAGTTATTCGTGGTGGTCAAATTATCTCAAATAATTATAATAACTCTAACAAGAGCTCTATAGCAACTATAAAACTTAAAATGGGTAAAGATCTTTTATCTGCGTTGTTAAGCGATCCAAAAAAACTTTCATGGAATGAAAAAATACAAAAATACTGGAATGATTTTTCCATTATTTCTGAAGCACATGCAAGCGCTGTTTATATGCAAAAAGAGCGAGAGACTATACAGAAGCTTCTTGAAGATTTACGAACGCAAGGAAATAGCTCTGGCGTTGTTTACTTAGAAAATGTCTTAAGTTCAATGACAAAAAATAACCATACAGGTATTTTAATAGACATTAGTCAATTAGATAGTTTTAAAAAGGCGATGATAGTTCGTCTTGTTGATGAAAATGGAAAAGAGATTTACCCAGCAAATTTAGTAAGTAAAAACATGCTAATGAAACGTAATACATCAGTAGGATATATGTTTGGTTATGAAGAAGCGCGAAACGATAAACGTGTTTTTCATATACCTTTAGAGATTAAACCAGATAGTGTTTACCGAAATAAAAAATCAAATATTGTTATCAACAAAAAGCAGTTAGCTATGATAAATGCACTTGATGCAGATGTTTTAAAGCAAGCTAAAATAATACTTGTTTTAGGAGACTAATGAAGAAATTATTTTTTATAATTTTATTTTTATTCTCATTTGTTCAGGCAGATGCTGCTTTCGATAAAGCCTTGTCTTCTGAACTAAGAGCAGAAGTATACGCTCAAAATCTTCTTGATGGTGGTTATGAAAAAGAGGCTGATGAATTTTTAGTTAAAGCACTAGATAGTTACCCTGAAAATGTAACACTCTTGATGTTTAGAGGAACAGCACTTTTTAATCTAAAAGACCTTGAAAGTGCAAAGAAATACTTTATGATGGTATTAGAAAAAGACTCTACAAATGAGCAAGCATCTGAATTTATTGGATTAATTGAGGGCCAGGAAGAAGCAAAAGAAAATAAAGCAGTAAGTAGCCTAATCGAGTATCTAAGTGATAAGGGTCTTGACTTTGTAATGATTTTTCTCGCATTTCTAGGCGGTGAGATAATTGCTCGTAAATATAATACATGTACAACACATGAAACAATGTCAGCTATTAGAAAATTTCTTCAGCGACAAGAATTATCTAAATCTTTTACATCTCGTATAACTTTCTCACTACAACAATGCTGTTTCTCACGCGCTATGTTTAGCTTCTGTTCTTTGCTGGAAATATTGGTAACACTGACTATAGTATTCGCCTTACTGATTGTGTGGTTAATGGTGGAATTTTTATTTGAGATAACTGTCTTTTTAGATGAATCTCTAAATACACTCACGTCTGATGCTATTTGGAGTCACTCTGTTGGCTTATTTTTATGGTTGGGAGTTATTACTTTAGTGCTTCGTTTTTTGATGAAAATGACAGAGTATAATAATAAAGAAGAAAAATATGTGATTGAACTTTCAGAGCATATTGAGAAACTTTATACTAATCAATCCTATGGACGTTTTTATGATGCATTGGATTATTTATCAGATAAAGACTACCAATTTTTAAAGGATTTTATACATAGTGATGATGTGCAAGAAACTATAGAAAAATATTTTCATAAGACGTAATGAAAATTAAATTTTGCCATCATAGCTATAACATCATGTGACATAAGCTGTCGTTACACGATGTTATAACTATGATGCACCTGTGTTTTAATTAAGTCTAATTTCATAATAAAAAAGATTATTCAAATAATCAATTTTAGAAACTCATTAATCAAGCTCATGTAAAGTTATTTATAAGTACAATTTAGCCAAAAATAGGAATTTAATTAATGAAACTTACTCTTATAGGTTTACTCTTTAGTTATAGTCTTCTTGCCCAGACAATAAAAGACATAAATGCAGAAGCTTCTTTAGCAATTGTGAACATAAATTCTCAAGAAGCACAGCAAATGGTACTTAGACGAGCAAGAGCAAATGCGATAGAACAGGCTAATGGAATAGAAGTAAAGTCTACAACACTCATTAAAGATGGAGCACTTGCTATGGACTTTTTAAAGACTTATACAAGTGGAATAATAGTGAATGAGAAAGTGATTTGGCTTCCAATGACTACCTATCAGCTTAATGAAACTCAAGCACCTATCCCAGAATATCATGTAAAAATTGTCGCTGATGTAAAGATAGTAAAGAAAAAAACAGATTTGCATTTTTTTGCTACACTGAATAAGACTGTTTTCATAAATGGTGAGAACTTAACTCTTTCCTTACTTAGTTCAGATGACGCTGAATTCGCTATATTTTGGAGTGGTAACTTAAATTCATACTCTTTATAATACATTATTAAGCAGCTGTTTCCATTTGCAACACCAAGTTCATCTCCTCAAACTTAGAAGGAGATACATTTCCTAGATAACTATGACTTCTTACTCTATTATAATAAAATTCTATATACTCAAATATTTCTCTTTTTGCTTGATTTTTAGTATAAAAATAGGTTTGATATACCAAGTCAGATTTTAGAGTTTTGAAGAAGCTTTCAGCAACTGCGTTATCCCAGCAATTACCCTTTCTACTCATGCTTGCAGTTATGCCATTGTTTTTTAATAAATCTTTATGACTATAAGATGCATACTGGCTACCTCTATCTGTATGCCACAATAGCCCTTGAGGTGGATTTCTATGTTGTATAGCCATATTTAATGCATTATTTACAAGTGAAACTTTCATAGTATCATCCATAGACCACCCTACAACTTTTCGGGAGTATAGATCTATGACAGTAGCAAGGTATAGCCATCCTTCTCCTGTTGATATATAGGTAATATCACCCACATATTTAGTATCTGGTGCAGATGCATAAAAATCTCTATTGAGTAGATTTGGTGCTATTGGTAAATTATGATTAGAGTCAGTTGTATTTTTATATCTTCTTTTCATTTTTACTATTAGACCAAGAGTCTTCATTATGTTAGAAATTCGCTTTCTAGATACTAACAAGCCATACAACTCTTTTAATTTGTCCTGTATCCTTCTTGTCCCGTAGTTCTTTCGACCTTGAACAAATATAGCTTCAATTAAATTATTGAGCTGAGTATCTTCTTTTTTGATGATACGGCCGGCTTTTATCCAATGGTAATAAGATGATTTATCTACCTTAAGAACCATGCACATCTGTTTAACACTGAAACTCTGTTGATGTTTTTGCATCCATGCGTACTTTATAGAGTTTCTTTGGCAAAGTACGCCGTTGCCTTTTTTAAGATGTCACGCTCTTGTTTAAGTAGCTTATTCTCGCGTCTAAGGCGTTTATTTTCTTCATCTAGAGTTTCACCAAAGTGAGATGTTTTTATGCTTTGTGTTGCTATATTATGTTCTTTTTTATAGCTACTAATCCAGTTGTATAATGTCTTTGGATTTATATCTAAGTCTCCTGCAACTTTTGAGACGCTCTCATTATTGTTGAGAATTAATTGCACTGTTGAGTCTCTAAACTCTCTATTAAATTTACTGTTTCTCATGATTTCCCTTATTCATTTTATTTTAACTTAGAATTGTTAATTTCTTAGTATGAATTTAGGTTACCACTCCAGACAGCATAAAAGTATTTATCTTCTCAAACCTTATGCCTGTTAATTCGGAATCAATCATGGGACATATTGATGGCTTCTTGGCAAACTCTGCAAAAATGGGAGTCATAGGTTTGGCTATGATTTTGGTAGCCTCACTTTTATTTTTCAAAAACTTTGAGTACATTGCAAATAAGATTTTTCATGCTAAAAAAAGAACTCTTTGGGAGTCGATTACAACTTACTGGACAATGCTGACTCTGACTCCTATAGCACTTGGAGTCTCTTTTTATATAACCGGTTATGTAGCAAACCTCGTCTCTTCAAATGAGTATATACCAGGCTTAAACATACTTCCTTTTATTCCGTATATTATTATATGGGGTTTATTCTTTCTAATTTTTCAAATAGGTGCAAACACCAAGATTCATCCTAAAGCCTCTTTAATAAGTTCATTTATTATCTCCATAATCTTTAGTATTTCCAAAAATGCATTTATTTACTATGTGTTTTTTAACAAGTCCTACACAACTATGTATGGCTCTTTTTCAATTCTTATGTTTTTATTTTTATGGATTTACGTCTCATGGATTATTTTTATTTACGGTTTAAAGCTGTGTTATATGATAAATCGAGTATATCAAAACAGAGAGAATCGCTAAAGTAAACTAAAGGTCTTGAAATATAAACAATATAAAATAACATTTATAATTATTTATTATTACTTTATCTTATCAATTTGATTATTTGTGTTAAATGTGATACAATCTCGAAAAATTTTAAAGGATGAAATTGAACAAAAAACTTATAATTGCATTACCACTAATTAGTGCTGTAATGTTTAGTGGATGTGCTACTCTATTTGGAGGCGGCGGAAAGCAAACTCTTAGTATAAATAGTGATAAACCAATGCCAATAACTATAGCTTATGCTGATGGAAGTAGTCCACAATATGTAACTACTCCTGCAACAATATCAGTTGAGAGAAGAAATAGGGATATAAAAATATCAAGTAATGCAGGTGAATTTCAGCCTGTTACGGTCAAAAAATCAGTTAATGGATGGGTTGTTGCTAATATTTTAGGTGGTTTTGCTTCAATTCTTTCTACAACTACTGATGCTGCTTCAGGTGCATTGTGGAAATATGATGATGCTGTAAACATACACAGTAATGGTGGTGTACAAAGTAACACAGAGATAAGTTATTAGAAGATTCTTTCTTCTAATAAGCCTTTCAGTCCTTTTATACGCTTCTCCTCAAAATACTTTAAAATCAGCTCATAAGTTTAAACTCTATGAAAAAAATGAGTGGAAAGCACTTCTTCACTATAATGGCAACATTAATATTACAGACAAAACATTTATATTAAGTGAAGAGTTTTCACTACAAAATGAGCTAGACGATACTATTAATGGATTTTATAACTCAACACATGAGTATGAAGATATTAATAACCATCCGCAATGCAAATTTCCCGCAAGATTACTATTTATTACACATGAGCTAAATATATCTAAGCAAGAGTTTCCAGAAATACATTGTACAGATTTCAATACTTATAAAATGAAAGCTCCTGCAGATAAAATTTTTATAACTTATGCTTCGGAAAATGTAAAAAATCCTCCAAGTATGATGGGGCATACATTTTTAAAATACAGTGGTGAAAATCATCAAGGACGAAAAGTTAATCATGCCGTCACGTTTTACACAGTATTAGATACTGTAAATTTACTTAGCTTGGCTTATCAAAATATATTTTCAGGAATGCCTGGAATGTTTGCTTTGCAACCATATCAACATATAGTTAAAGAATATACAGATAAAGAGAATAGAAATGTTTGGGAATTTGAACTAAATTTATCTGAATATAGAAGAAAATTAATTTATTATCATATCTGGGAATTAAAAGATATTGATATGAAATACTTTTTTACAAGCTATAACTGCTCCACAGTTATTTATTACACTTTATCATTAGTAAATCCAAAAATATATGATGACAAAAAGTTTTGGGTAACTCCACTAGACACAGTCAAATTTTTATACAAGTATAATTTGATAAAAAAAAGTGAATTATTACCAAGCAATGAATGGCTAATAAAAATGTTAACAGAACATTTAAATGACAACGAAATTGATAATATAAAAAACATTGTTAAGCATAAAGAATATACTGAAATATCAACATTAGATTTTTATTCATTAAAACTACTTGAAGCATACAGTACTGTAAAATACAAAGAAAATGATATAAGTACAGATGAATTTAAAAATCTAAAGCATAATATTCAAAAAGCTGAGCAAGAAGATACTAATACTTTTGATATATCAAAATATAAAACACCAAGTAAAATTCCTAATGAAAGGCAATTTGGCATAGGGTACAAATATATAAATGAGGATGACTACTTAAAACTATCTTTCTTGCCAGCTTCTCATCTCTTAAATGATTATAACCGTGAATATTTTGGTGAAAGTGAATTAAAAATATTTAATTTATCTGTTTTGCTCAACAAAGATACTATTGAATTAGAAGAATTAACACTATATGGAATGAAATCTTATATTCCTTATGACACCCTAACAGATGATTTATCGTACCAATTTGAATTAGCTGTTAAAAAAGAGTACAGTGAAGATATGAGCTATGTAGATACTGTTAAAATTGACGGTGGTATAGGGATAGATTTTTTACTAGGAAATGATATAAATTTATTTGCTATCTTAAATTTCGGACTTGGATATAATGCAAATGATAATACTCATGTTTTTTTCAATCCACAAGTTGGTGGAATGATATATGAAATACTTAATATGAAAAGTTTGGCTTATTACCAGCCACTGTTTGTTAATGATAATAAAGTTTATGACAAATATGTATTCAATCATAATATATTTCTTTTTAAAGATTATAAACTTTATTTCAATTTTGAAAAAGTATGTGCAGAAACAGAGTTTATAAATTATGAATTTGGAATTAACAAACTGTTCTAAATAGTGAATATAGCTAAAGCTTACAAACTTAAAATAGCATAAACAAAAACACCAAAACTCATTACAAGTAAAATCCACATGCCAGCTTTTTTATATATAGCAACAAACGATAAAATAATCTGTAAAGCCAAGTAGTAATAACTTAGAGATATCTGTGTCGCAGAATCTGACAGCTGTGTAAAACTCTCCAAAACTCTATCAAATAAATCTCCAAAACCAATGAAATGCAATAAAATACTAAGTGGATAAAATAGAGTAAAAAGTGTTGTCCACAAAATTGAGAGCGGATGGTAGATGCTAAAGCTTCCAAATATTGCTAAGGAAAAAGGTAACATCAAGATGTAAACCCAAAATGGCATAAGTATAAATTGCCAAATTTTACTCAGATGTTTAAAGTGAATGAGAAATAAGAAGATATAAAAAACTCCGCTCATATGGAGATGGATATTTAATTCAGTCAAGTGAAAAAAGTTTAACAGAAATTGGTTTTGATTTAAAACCAAGTTGGGAACTCACAAATAATCTTTATTTTGGGATTCCTTTTGGTTTTAATTATGGAATAGTTGAAATAAATAGTCCTTATGTGGACAGTGCTACATGGAGTAGAATTGGCTATAAAGTAGGTGCTTCACTTAGTTATGTAGTAGCAGATCAAATTGAGCTTTTAGCTGGATATGACTTTAAAGGTGCAATTTGGCAACCGATTGAAGCATATGATGGGTCTTCGTATACGATTACAACAACTAGCTCTGGCTCTGGCATATATTTCGGTGTAAACTTTTGGTTTGGAAATGCAGCGCAAAAAGCAGCTCCAACAAGTAACTCTTCTGAAATAGCTTACTAGTAAATTTTAAACAGGTTTTTAAAGCCTGTTTATTTCTCTAAAACAACTCTAAACCCTGTCGCTTTATCTCTTAAATCTATTTCTGCTAAATCTCTTTTATAAACTCTCATATCTTCATAAGAGCTGTACCAAGAACCGCCACGAACTATTTTTTGAGTAGAATCTAAAATAACGGCATGAGCATTTGATGATTTGTCAGCATATAAATAGTTATCATATTTTACATAATCATCTTGCATCCATTCTCTTACATTGCCTAAAATATCATGTACACCAAAACTGTTCGCAAGTTTTTTACCAATAGGATAAGGATGAGATTTTGCATTCTCTTCATACCAGGCATATCTAGTTAAGAGTGCATCGTCATTTACAGTTCCATAGTTATAGTTTTGCTTGTCTCTAGCTACATATTCCCATTCTGACTCACTAGGGAGTCGGTAGAGTTTACCACTTTTTTTACTTAGCCATCGTGTATATTCCATCGCATCTTGCCAACTCACATTTATAACCGGTTGTTTTCCTCTGCCAAAAGAATCGTCTTTTGGTTTTTTCCAGCCTGTATCAAGGCAAAAAAGATCATACTCTTCAAAGCTAACCTCATATACTCCAATATAAAAATCTTTTTCTATAGTCATCTCATGGGCTGGAGAAGTGTCAAAATCAGAGTTATTCCCTTTTACGTATTTATCCGCTTTTATCATAACAAGTTCTGGTTCTATATAGCGAGTATGTCTTTTAAAATCAACTGTTTGAATATTTGCTTTAGCTAAGTTTTTTTTCTTTAATGCTCTCGTGGTAGATTTGTTAGTTGAAAAATAAAAAGGCTCTAAAATCTCACTGTAAGTACTTGGTCTTTGCTTGCCATTCGTTTGTGTGTAAACATCGCTTCTTACTTGTTTAAACAGAGCTTCAATATCTACATCTTGTGTATTTATATTATTTGCAAGAGCCAAGGCAAAGGGGCTATTAGTATTTTTATCTCCGTCTAATGCTCTTTGTCCTGCTTGGGTGGAATAAGCAACAAATAAGCCATCTGGATTTACAAATGGAGCCAGACCATGATTTTTAACCTCAAAGTAATTATTTCTACATGCATCTAAAATTATTATATTTGTATTATTTTTCACTTCTTTGAGTAGCCTAACAACTTTGTCAACTTCCAATGCACTATATTTAATCTCATTTTCATCTTGAAGGTCTAAATCAATAGGTAATAAATAGTTTTTCCCATTTACCTGTATGCCATGACCTGCAAAATAAAAAAGTCCGACACTATCTATGGATAATTCTTTTTTAAATTTATCTAATCCACTATTTATATCTTTTAAAGTGGCATTTTCAAGATATATGGTGAAAAACCCTGATTTTTCGAGAGTAGATTTGAGTAATTGTGCATCATTGACTGGATTGAAGAGTTTATTATCATCTTTGTAGTCGTTATTTCCAATAATGAGGGCTACTCTTTGCGAGGCATTGAGTGTTAAAGAGGCTAAAAGAAATAAAAATATGATTATATCTTTCATTATATTTCCTAGTGATGATTTTTTGAGTTAAATGAGAGTATCACCCCGAGGGAAGGGTGACTATGATCTACTAAAGAAATAGAAATAATACTTTTCTACACCGTTAGTTGAATGCTTTAATGTTAAAACTTTATTCGCACTATATAGAATTGCTGTACGTTGAAGTACTGTGATTCCAAGTGGTACTTGAGTTTCTATTCTCTTTGTTAATCTATTATATTTACTATATTTCAATACTTCATCATTTGATTTAACTACTTGAATCAGCTGATGATTATCAACAAAAGAAGAACTTGGTACATTCGGTGCAACAGGTTCTCTTTTAATAATATTTTGTTTCTTTACTTCTTTTGCAATCTTAACCGTATCCGCTTTTTTAGCTGGTTCAGATTTTTCTACTTTAAAGTTAGCTTCTAGAGAATCAACATTAGTTTGAAACTCTGAAGCTAAAGCAAAAGCGTTGACACTAAAAAAAGTAATTAAACCTACTGTTAGTGCTAAAACTTTCATTAATTGTTGCCTTTTGAATCTTGTAAACCTATAACGTTAAATAGTTTTGATGTCATCATATCTGCTACTATTGCAGCTAATTCTTGATCATCACCAACATTGTCTGCATGAATAGTCATACCAAATTCAAAAGCTTCTTTGTCAAGTAGTAAATTGTTAAAAGCAATAGAAGTGAACTCTGTACTTGAACTGTTGTTGTCAAGTATCATTTTATCGCCAGTTTTTGTGTTTCTGTCATAGTTAGATTTTGTAGTAATATATCCATTAACTACAATTTTATATGTAATTGTATTTTGTGCTGAATCTTTAACTACTTCTACTGATGGATAAATAGTTAGAATTTTGTCAGCATCGTCTGGATTACTTTGTATTCTATAGCTATTATTTGTAAAATATTTTTTAATTTCAGAGTCTACAGCACTTTCAAATGCTCTATCTGTCTTTTGTTGAAAAATAGTTCTATAATAAAATGAATTTTTTGATGCAAAATAGTCATTTAAAAAGTCTTTAACATTTTTTGAAACAACGAAATTATCTAAAGTAATACTAAAGGGCTTAGAAAATCCTTCTAATCTTACATATTTTGAAGGAGTAATATCACCATTTGATGGTAAGTCAATTGTCGCATCACTAAATCCATCTTTAGTTGCTTTGTATCCTACTGTGATTTCACAACTTTCTTTTACTTTTAGTGTGTTACCGCAAGAATTTTTTTCTATTGAAAAACTATTTTTATCTGGACCTTTTATAGATGGTTGGCCAAGTGATAGAGTTTCAATACCATTGTTTTTGACTTTAATGTATTGAAGTTTATTTGCAGAATTAAAGTTTAGTTTAATTATTCTTTCAACTTTTGTAGTTTCTGAATCTATTTTTGTTACAACACCACTAAACTTATTTACAGCTTCCGCAGTAACTGAAATATCTTTGATTTTTTTCTTTGTGTCATCAGAGTCAATTGCAATTTTTGCATCAAAACGACCAATATTATTACCTAAAAATTGAAGATTTAACTTACAATCCGCTTTTCCATTAATGATACTAGGACAGTTGCTATCTAGTTTAAACAAACTTGGCTGACTTGTAATAAGCTTAATACTATTAATAGTTAATGGCATTTCACCCTTATTCTTTAATATTATGTCAGCGTTAGAGTTTGTTGTATTGTTCAAGTTTATTGAGTAGTCTGCTTTTTCAGGTTCTTTTAACTCTGTTTTTTTTGAAATACTATTAATGCTTAGTTCTTGAGGTGTTTTTGGAGAGACTTTAGATACCTTTGGCGTAGCCTGTGTTTGTGTAACCTGTGGTTTTGGAGCGACACAGCCTGTAAATAATAGCAAAGTCGAAAGACTTATTAGCTTTATTGTTGTTGATTTGTTATGCATTTTTTTCCTTGTTTTTGTTTTATTTTGGGGCATAGTACCTAAATATTAATAAAATTTAAGTAAACAGAGTCTAATTTTTTCTATTATTTAAAAAGTTAATATTAAGAATGTAATTACTGTATAATTTGTGGTTCAAAATATAGAGAAGGTAACCCACATGCCAGAAACGAAAAATAAAATAATAAAATTATTTAGACACGTAAAATTCTTTATCAATACTTTTTTTGATAAAGAGTTAACCCTTTTTGCTGCAAGTCTTAGTTTTTATACTATTTTCACAATCATTCCTTTACTTTTAATAATGTTGACTCTTTTAACATCTTTGCCTAGTTTTGCCGAGCACTATGACTGGAATGGTAACTTAAATTCATACACTTTTTTATAAATTCTAAGCAACCATTTCCATTTGTAACACTTTGTTTATTTCTTCAAATTTAACAGGTGATAAGTTTCCAAGATAACTATGTGATCTGACTCTGTTATAATGAAATTCTATATATTCAAATATCTCTTGTTTTGCCTGCCTCTTCGTATAAAAATATGTCTGATACACTAAATCACTTTTGAGTGTTTTAAAGAAGCTCTCAGCCACTGCATTATCCCAGCAGTTGCCTTTTCTGCTCATGCTTTGAATTATAGAGTGTTTTTCCAATAAATCTTTATGTGCATAAGAAGCATATTGACTCCCTCTATCTGTGTGCCATAGTAACCCTTCGGAAGGGTTTCTATGCTTAATAGCCATGCTTAAGGCATCATTTACAAGTGAAACTTTCATAGTGTCATCCATAGACCAACCGACAACTTTTCTTGAGTATAAATCAATCACAGTAGCCAGATAGAGCCAACCTTCACCTGTATGGATATATGTAATATCTCCTACATATTTTTCATCTGGAGCAGATGCATAAAAATCCATGTTTAGGAGATTAGGAGCTATTGGTAAGTTATGATTAGAATCTGTCGTATTTTTATATCTTCTTTTCATGTTCACTTTTAGACCCAGTTCTTTCATGATACTGGAGATACGCTTTCTTGATACTAATACACCGTAGAGTTCTTTTAGTTTGTCTTGAATTCTTCTTGTGCCATAGTTTTTTCTACCTTGAATAAATATAACTTCAATCAAATCATTGAGTTGCTCGTCTACTTTTTTAGTAATGCATCCAGTTTTTATCCAATGATAATAAGATGTCCTATCTACCTTGAGCACTTTACTCATAAGATTAATACTAAAACTTTTTCTATGTTCATACATCCAGGCGTACTTTATAGAACTTCTTTGGCGAAGTACGCGGTCGCCTTTTTTAAAATGTCACGCTCTTGCTTTAAAAGCTTTACCTCTCGTCTGAGGCGTTTATTCTCTTCATCTAGTGTCTCTGTTGAAGATGATGTATTTACAACTCTCATTGGTATTCTATGCTCTTTTTTATAACTGCTCATCCAGTTATATAAAGTCTTTACATGTATATCTAAATCAGCTGCTATCTTTGAGACACTCTCGTTATTATTAAGTATTAATTGAATTGTGGAATCTTTAAATTCTTTGGTGTATTTACTAGTTCTCATGGACTACCTTTATTCGTTTTATTTTAACTTAGAATTATTTAAATTCTATGTATGAAATAAGGTTACCACTCCACTATAATTACTACATTTATCGCATATAGACAATGGAAAATTGAAAAAATAAAATTAACACATGATTTATTTGAAAGAAGATTTAAGGTGTATGAACAGTTTCAAATATATAAGTCTTATATCCTTCAATCAGGCACTAGCAGTTTAGAAAAATATTCACTATTCATTTCTAATACTTCTGAATCAGTATTTATTTTTAATGAAGATATTGCTATATTAAAAAGAAGTTTTGAAGAAAATAGTATGGAGCTTTTGGCACTCAATGAAGAGTTAGAATCAAATCAATGGTCAAAAGAAGAAAAAACCAAAAAAATTAATAGAAAACTAGAGCTTCAAAAATGGTTTTTACATAATAAAATTGAAAAGGATTTTTCAAAATATATGAAACTCAGTTAATTATAGACAGCCTTAAAATCTAAAATTAGTAGTGTTCAATAATCTGTGTCAGCATCGGATAATTCCTAAAATTGTAGGTTTTGGAGCAAATCGCTTCAACCTAAAAGATTACTAAGCTACTAGGTATCTCACAAAGTGTACTTCCTAATACACTTTCTCAAAAATCCTCAAACTCACTAAACAATATGTCTTCGTAAGTGAATTTTTAAACGTGTATATGAATCTTTAAAATATGATAATCTTAAAAACATAAGGTTGTCAATAATGATACTCATACCTCCCGAACTCTTAAATAGTCTTCCAAACCTCTACGATACAGAAAACACAAAAGACCCAATATGTCACATCAAACTTTTCACACCAGATGCTAACTGGACTTGGTACATCACCGAGATATCTATAAAAGACTTTACATGTTTCGGCTATGTTGTTGGTCACTCTTCAGAACTTGGCTACTTTTCTCTACAAGAATTAGAATCAGTTCGTGGTCCTCTAAATTTACCTATTGAGCGTGATATTCACTTCACGCCAACACCGCTATCAGAAGTAAAGAAGCTCCACTAATGAACAATACAAAGTTAAAGAAGTTAGAGAGAAAATTAGAAAATGGTGAAACGATTGAGTTTGAATATAATGGACTTTTTTATGAGATATTTGAATCTGTAACTTCTGAAGGTTATATCGTTAACGTTTACTCAAGTGATGAGAAAGATGAAGATAATTATTATCTTGAAGAAAATGAAATTGATGGCGGTCTTTGCACTGGAAACGCTAGAGACGCTATTTATTTTATGATAGGAGAGGAAAGATGAAATATTTAGTCATAGTAATTAGCTATAACGATATTCAAGTTATAAAACCTTTTGAGACTCTTATTAAAGCTCAAGCTGCAGCTATAGAATTGGCAAACGAGTTTTTTTCTAAAAATGCAGTTGCTAAGTTTTTTGATGGGTCTAAAATAGAGAACATGGGTAACGTCCACGAGTATTATGCTTCACAAATTTATCATGATTTTGAGGATAGCGTAAACATTGTTATTGAAGAGGTACATTTATGAGTACTGACGAATAAAAGTAATTACAGTAAAAATTCATAGTCAAGATTATCGATAAAATAGATTTATCGCTTTATACTCGAAGCATCTTCTTCCTCAAGAAATGGAGAAGTATTTTGAGTTTAATAAAGTTGGTCTCTAAAGACTTCAAACTGTTCTCCTGTATTGACATCCTCAACTATAGCTACACTATTCACCCCAGTTTTAAAAACGGTAATTATTATAACTTCGCTACCTTGGTATGAGTAAGTTTCAGTTGAATCGTTAGTTTCATTGACGTTACTGCTATTTTTATATGTCTGCATAATTATACTCCTTAAAATAGATTCTCTCATAAAATTTGAGTTGAAGTTAAAAATATGGCAATTTGTCGAATTTTATAACTTCAAGCTACCTAATCAAATTCATCATAATGTCTTCGTCACTGGGCTGAACGTATTTGAGGGTCGTCTTGATATCAGAATGTCCAATAAATTTACTCATAATCTTTATGTTAACTCCCTTAGCTCCAAAGTCGCTTAAAATACCTTGTCTAAACGAATGGGAAGTGTAGCCGCTACCAAGAACTTTTAGATATTGATTTACTTGCTGTATGAATGTTATAGGATTTATTCCTGTTCGTTTGTTCTTATTGCTACCTTTACAGATAACTCTATTCTCATCATCTTCTATCTCAAAGTCAAATAGTGGTGTAAGGTTCTTTTTGAACTCTTTAGTAAGATAGAGTTTTCTTTCTGATGATGTTTTTTTTGATAGAACTTTAACCGTTTCATTCTCAAGTAGCTCTTTTATATCTTGTACTCTTAAATCTTGAAGTTCATTTAGTCTCATACCTGTGTGATACAGCATTACAAAGGTTCTGAGTAAGTTTAATCTTGTATTCTCTCTAATAGAGTCATCTCCACGAGTTGCAGCCATAATTTTTTTAAACTCAACGATTGTAATGTTTTCTTTGATTCTTTTTATAGATTTTGTAGTTTTCATAATAAACCTCCTAATAAGTCCTTATAAAGGATATATTATAGGGTTTTGGATGCAGACAAAGTGAAAGAGGTCGAGTAAAGCGACTAAACAAAGGAAACACTATAAAATAGTAGAGTTTATAGTGTTTTAAGCCACAAGAAAAGCCACCATCAAATTAATGATAGTGTTTTGCTATAATTTTAAAAATCCTTCAAAGAGTGCTTATGACTTACGGTGAATATTATTATCTTGTTAAGTATGATATGAAACTAGTAGATGGTAGTTGGATTGCTAAATCTCCAAACATGAAAATTCCTCTTCAAATGTCAAGAGAAGAAGCATCTGTATATTACACTCTAAAATTTAGAGAGTATTGGAAGAATTTAAATCTCACGCAAAAATAGAGAGTATTAGAAACTTCATTAAATGTGAAAGTGGTTTTACTTCTTATTTTGTAACCGCTGTTTATAAGCAGCTGGATTTATATATTTTCCACTGCTATCGTTTGTACCGAAGTCATCATCTTTTATAATTGCCTTCACTTTGGGTTGATATGGTGGTGTTCTGACTTTAGATGCTTTCCCATTTGTTCCAATATTTTTAATCAACCCAGCTTTCAAATTGTTAAGTACTGTTTGTACAATTTCTAAGTTTTCATCATCTACCTATTCAATAATCATAAACTTATCAATAACACTACTTTTTCAGACTAACTCCTCGTTATTTGAATAGTAATTTATTGGATGTTGAGGACTACTTTATATCTGTTTTACTTTGCATTTCACATTTTATTAAATCAACAATAATTTCTAGAGCCTCTTCTTTCGATGAAATATCTGTTATATTTTTAATTTCTACTTTGGCTCTTTTATACCACCCTTCATATCCTTTTATCATTTTCCCATCTTCCAAGTACTCGATTTCAACATCAATCCATTCATTGTATTGTATTTTATTTATTTCGTAATTTTTCCAATTACCTGTAAGTTGTAATATGCCATCCACATAGTGCCAACCATTCTCATCAGTTAATTTAATATTTTTAGTAGAAATTGGTTCATAAATACCAGCTATACAGAGCATGGGAGTGTTTTTATTAATATTTACGTCTAACTGTTCTAAAAGAACTGCATAATTTTCATAATCTTTTTCATCATAATCTATACTAACTACAAAAGTAAAACCAACTACCTTTTCATTATATAAACCGTAACAATTTAAGTAGTAAGCATTATCCCAACCATAAAATAGGCCTTCTGCATCCCAGTAATCTAATTTTGCTTGTTTTACCCCTGCTTCATTTTTTTTCCATTTTTTAAAATTTTTTGTTGATTCTAATTTTTCACTCATAATATCAAAACATTCTCTAATATCTTTATTTATTAATCTAAATGCATTTACAATATCAGTAACTTGCTGTTTTTGATTTTTATCCACAAAATTCTCCTATATTTATATCTAGTTTTTGATATTCATCTTTATACTTAAATCCATTCCAGTAGGTGAACCCCTTAAAGTTAAGATACTCTATAATCTTATTAACTATTTTTTTTTCTGTACCTTCAAGATGTTCAACTTGGTGTATTAAATACTCATTTACATCATCCCAATGTATATGGTAAATATTATCTAAGCATTTTTTACTATTTATTTTTTCTTTGCTATTATCAATTCTTTTTAAACTTTGATAATCAGCTGTTAAGTAGATAATAAAATCACTTTTTTTGTTCTCTACCTCTAGATTAAGGTATGTTGCAAGTTGTCCACTTTTTTCATCCTCAGCTGTACTTTTTTTATCATCTTCAGATTTTCTTTCTTTTTTATTATGCTCATGGCTAAAATATTTAACTTCAATGATAAAAAAATCATCATTATCTAATGTTACAATAATATCAGGTTCATAACCTGTCAGAAATTTTTTCCATAGTTCAACTTTTTTAATCTTTCTCTCTTTAAAATCATATAGAATTATGCGCCCATGAATATTTTTAGCATTAGCTACTATCTTTAATAAATATTTATTGTCTATTAACTCTAATAGTCCGAATACATTGGAAGATAAGATATCCTCCCATCTTTCAAGTTTTGGTATTTTATTATTTAGTTCAGCTTCTATCACTATTTAACTCCCTATTATTAAAATAAATCTTCAATTCCTCATCAATTATATCATTAATCCATTCAGGCTCTAATACCCTTAAATGAGGTATCCAATATTTGATTATTGGTATTATCTCCATTTCATCAGTTATCTTAACATTAAATTCCATTGTGCCGTCTTGGCTTAGTGTTTCTATCGTTTGTGTGGGTAAGGCTCTGCGTTTAAAATACTTTGTCGCAATTTTATCAGCATATATTCTCACTTTAAATGGTTCTATGTCTGCTTTAAACCAGATGTTTATAGAGTTTTCTAAAAGCTCTTCTATCTCATCATCTGTTTCAAAAGTTTGAGTAGTAGGCTGTATATTTGAAAGCGTCTTAATGTAGTATTTTTGTATACGCTCATCTCTAAATGCAACTAAATACCAAAAGCCTTCATAATTTACTATTTTAAGAGGTTGTATCGTTGCTTTGAATACTCCTTCTCTTTCATTTTCATAACTGCACTCTAATTCAGTTTTATCTTTTATTGCTTTTTCGATAACCTGAATTTCATTAAACTTGTCACTTATGTCTTCTATGTTTAATTTTGTATAGATTGGATTGAAATCTTCATTTTTGATTTTAGATAGTAGCTTATGTGAAGTTGTGGCGAATTTACCACCAATCCCCTCGGTTATTTTTTCTATGATGTCTAAAACTAACTGTTCCTGAAGTGATTTAGTTTTCTCAATGCTAAAGCCATCTTGCATTTTCCATTTTCTTTTGTCTTGATAAATATGAAAAGCTGATAGTCTTTCATTAAAGTCTCTTTGAATAGTTTTAGAACTAACATTAAATTCCTCAGATAACTCCTTAACAGACAAAGATTCTCCATCGTTGAGCCTTGCTAAAATCATTGTAAGTCTAGTTAAAATCTTGTCATAGTCGTGTTTATATCCCACATTAAAACCTTTTGTCAGTTGTTTGTATTATATCTTCTTTATAAAACTATATGCTTATCTTGCTAAGTATTAATACTTTGAGATTAAAGTAAATTAAAACGGACATAAAGCAGTCTCTCAAATATATTAAACTTCTGATAAATAAACATTAGGATCTAAAATGCAATCAGATGATTTTGTAAATGAGTTACTAGATTGGGCGAATAAACATCAAGTAGATGACATTTTGAAATTATGTGATATTAAAAATAACAGTATGAATAAAAATGCTTTATTAAGCTTACAAAGTTTAGATTTGTCTTCTAAAAAATTACATTTACTCCCTGTCTTTCTCTTTGAGTTAGTATCTATTGAAAATTTAAACCTATCTCATAATCAATTAAAAGAATTACCTCAAGAAATAACACAACTAAAAAAGCTTAAAAATTTAGATATATCTTGGAATCATATCGTTCACAATATTGATTTTTTACCATCAAAAATTATATTGAATAGTGCTTGGAATAGACCAGTAAATAAAAAAGATAATTAACAATGCTAAGCAGATTGCCAATATTTATAAAAAAAAATATTTCTGATAAAGTTTTATTAGAAAAGTTTGAAGAAATGCAATATGCAACTAGCAATGATAAAATAAAAATTGATTCAAATCGTTTAAAATTTCTAAACAATATAGATGCTCATTGCATAAATTTTATAGATACTAAGAAATATATTGGTGATGAGTGTATTTATAATGTTATAAAAGAAACAAATAGAGATAAAAATATTAAGCAATTAAATAATAGCAATTATATTTTAATATATGTAAAAATTAATCCAAATACATCGCTTGAAGCTATTGAACATTTTTTGTGGGTACTTAGCACTATTGAAGAAGGTCATAATGTGACATATATTATAAAAAATGATGAGCATTTCTCTGAGGAAACAGCAGAAAATTTAGTGATAGGCATTAAAAAAATAAATAATCATTATACCTTTTGACAAGCGGACATAAAGTAGTCCGTTCTATATATTATACTCTTGAAAATATTTAGATAGGAGTTTAATTGAAATCAGTAAAAGAAAAAGTATTTTATACAAAAGAGGAAAAAGTAAAAATATTAACAGATGGTATAAAACACAAGCTAGCTTTTAAAAGACCAAATCAATATGAAAAAAATATGATATTTTTGGGTTCTAGCGGAGTTGGGAAAAGTACTATTATTATGAAGTTAGCAAAGCGATATACACAAAATAATAAGGTTGCTATTGTAAGTTTAGGTAAATTTGACAAGTATGCCAACTGTAGGTTAAGCTCTTTTTGTAAAGATGAAAACATAGAATATATAAATATAGATAATATTACAAATGAAAATATTAACCAAGAAAAGTTAAAAGATTATGATGTTGTGTTGATAGATACAGTAGGTAGAGTAGCCAGCGATATTGAATTACGCTTTGATATAACACAATACAATTTACTTGATGAAGTCTCTTTTTCTCTTGTTCTGCCATCAACAATAAAATATAAAGATTATATTGATACCTATGATGCCTATTCATCGCTATGCATAGAAGGTATTGTAATTAGCAAATTAGATGAGACTAAACACTTTAGCTCTGTTATAAAGTTTTTAAATAAAAATGAGACACCTCATGTTAGCTATATCTCTGTAGGTGCTGGAGAAAGATTTAATGACTATTTAGTTGAATATAAAATATGAAAATATTATCAAAGAATGAGTTTAGAATAGAACTAGGTAAAATTTTAACTTATGGTAGCAATGATATTACAATAAATACTGAAGATGTTGAAGCGTTTGCAAAAGATAAAGATTCCATAGCTATGTGCATTGTTGAGGATAGTAGTTTTCATACACTGCAAGAAGCTATAAAGTTAGCTACTTTAAACTTTGAAGCCGATAGTATTTTGGTGTATTTTAAAGTAAATGACAAAAAACAGATAATGGAACTTTCAGAAATGATACATAGAATGATTGATAACAATTTATTAATATCTATCTTTGGTGTGTCTTTTGATGATAATATTTCTGAAAATGATGTAAAGACAACCCTCTTTATAAGTAGCTCTAAAAAACAAAACTTTAACTATTTAAACAATTATATAGTAGAAGAACCAATTTAACAAAATCACGCAACAAGAAAGTATAGTTGATGCTTGCGCATCAACTATACTTTCTTTAAAATCCAACTAGACCCAACTTAACCTGTATGTCATACGGAATTGGATCTTGAATTTCTTTTATTTTGGAGCTTTTGTTCTTCTCGGCTTCTTCTATAAAAAGCTGCAACTTTTTATTACACAACAATACTTCACTCATGGTAAATCCTTTTTATTTATAAGCACCGCTGTAGCTAGTGCTTTTATTAAATATTTGTTCCGCACTGTGAAAATTTATATTTCAAAAAAGCAAGGAAGGGGTATTTCGTATACATATGTTAACATATAGAGTCTTCCAGCTAAGAAAACCCACTCCATTACTGCTTTTTATTTTGATACATACAGATACAGAACGGAGATTTATTTTGTTGTACCTTATAGATTTGTTATTCGGCTTAATCGGGGTTTATTAAACTATATGGATATCAAAGTGTCATTTCTATATTAATTATAATAATTACAATTAGTTAGGATAGAAATAAATCTATTAGACACAGAGTATTGTGTGAAAAATAGGAGTTGCTATGAAAGCAAGTCAAAAGTTAAAAGATGAAGTTATAAAAAGAGCTTCAGAGATAAAAGAAGATGGATACCATCAAGCGATATTAAATATTATGTATGAGGAGTGGCAACAAAGAGAAGCTACGTCATATAAAGAGATACTTGAATGGTACAAGCAAGAGTTTGGCAATATAGCTAAATTCGCAGTGTTGATTGGAAAGATGAATCAACAAGTAACAAACGGTGGTTTTATACAATATTACCACAATGGATATTGTGATGGAAAAAGTGGTTATGCAAATGAGCACGATATAGATTTACCATTACATCAAGAATTAGTGATGTTGTTTAGTCAAAGTGAACTGAGCGATGAAGCATCACTGGAAGTATTTAAGATACTTCAAGAGTTTCATATTGATATTGATACCGATGAAACGGTAGAAGAGGACGGATATGATGAAAATGAAGAGTATTACATTGACATAGTTGATAATGAAAATTATGGTGCTGTAGTTAATAGTGAATATCTAAGTAAATTAGATAATGCTTATTACGAAATATGTGATGAGTTTATGGAGGTGCTAGAGCAGTACTTCAAAAAGAAGATAGAGGATGAAGAAATGACAACTATTACTTCCGTGTGGGATAGTCAGGATGACTATGCCTTTAGTATAATGAAATAAATATCAGGGCTTATTATAACGAAAACAGTGTACATTTATGGATTTTTAACCATGATGCAGATGAAGAATTAGTATATGAAGAGTATAAAAATATGCTTCATTTAGAACAAAAAATAAACGAAGTTTTAGCTGCAAAGGTAACTTTGCCAAAGATAGAAGATTTATTAAAAATAACAAGGAATGAAAGATGAATAAAAATAATCCAAAAGAGGCTTATTATAGCCGAAGAAATAAAACCCAAAAAAGTGGTGATTCAAAAAGAGATAATCACAAAGATAGTGGTTCGCAAGGTGGTTGCGTTTGCAACTATAATATAAGTACAGATAACAGTAAGGGGAAGTAATGAAAAATTATGAAGATTTACCAAGAGAGTTAAAAGCAAAGATAGAAGAGATTTGTGAACTTGACCCGTATGGGTTGAGTCCGAAGACACTCTATAAAAATATATATGCTTCAAAAAGTGGAAGTTACGTCAAATTAGCTGAGATATTTGAAGTTATGCCTTCGTTAGTAAAAGCGATTAAGGAGAGTTAAAGAAGAGTTATTACGACTCTTCTTTAATTGTGATGTTGGTGGGGTGGGTGTTATAGGTGCTAAGATAGACCTTTTAAACCTGGCTGATTATAATGTGGTGAGAGCTGTATCTATATTCTCATCAATATATTTTTCAAAGAATACAGGAGTATACATTTTTAAATCATCACGCATAAATTCTAGTATATCTTTATCATTTACTGTATGAAGATAAGTAAAAATATTTGTAAGAGCATTTTTAATGTCCTCTTCTGTTTGTTCTGGACCTTCGTGAAGATATTGACGCATAATAAAAAAGTCTTTACCATTTAACTCTGTAAGGTTCGAATACTTTTGATAAACACCTGTTTTAAGGGAATGTATATATGCAACAACAGTACTAATCTCAAACCATCTGTCTTCACTATCTCCTGTAAAGAAACTCCCTTTCTGGATGTTCTCCCATTCAGGATCCTCCGGTATATTTTTTTTATTATTATCTAACTCTTCTTGAACAGGGATACCACCTTCAAATGTTTGATAAAAAAATGGTCCAATATCCACAGACATGAATGAAAGATTATGAAGAGTATGTAGAAGGGCATATCTATTTTCAACATAAAAACGAGGAGAGCCCTTATAGTTTATAAGGTATGCACCATTAGGTAGTGAATCTGTTATAGGTGGAAAATCAAACATAACTTCATCTAAACCTTCTATAGGTTGACCAACTATACAGATATTGCTGCCATCATTACTAATTTCGACTTCATTAAGTCCAAGCTCAATCATTTTATCTTTCCATATGGAAGATTTTTTTTCTTCGTTATTTTTATTATAGAGAGTTTGATACATATTATGATGCTCAGGTTCTATAGTGTCAATATGTAGGTTTGGAACGACATATGAGTCACCATCAAATTTTCCAAAATAGACTAAGGCTATATCTTCTTCTGAAATTTTAAAAAATGGTATGTTCCCATTAGCAGCACTGATGAGTCCTTGAGCTTCTAATTCTTTGCGAAGTTGTGAACTAATAGTCTTAGGTAACATCATGTTAGAAAAAAGTTGAAAGATACCTTTTGAGCTAAGTCTTGGACCAGTATGTATATTATTCAGTAACTGATACTGCGTAAAATCAACGATTTGTTGAACTAAGTATTCTGCTGTAATGCTTGGTGCAGTTGCTATATTTGTTGTACTAGTTAAAGTACTCTCTGTTGTATTATTTGTAGCGATTTCATTCGCTGTTTCTTCTTGAAAGTTCATTTTATGAATCCTTATATTTGTCTTGAGTTTGTAAGCTTTTTTCAAATGCTTTTGCATCTGGTAAAGCGACCTGTGTTTTGATTGAAAGTTTTTTATTCTTTCCAAAACAGT
Source organism: Candidatus Sulfurimonas baltica (assembly GCF_015265455.1). Taxonomy (NCBI): domain Bacteria; kingdom Pseudomonadati; phylum Campylobacterota; class Epsilonproteobacteria; order Campylobacterales; family Sulfurimonadaceae; genus Sulfurimonas; species Candidatus Sulfurimonas baltica. The sequence goes on from NZ_CP054492.1 coordinate 986,709, forward strand.
TTTGTAAATAATTCCATACTTCAATAAATTTGAGCGAGTACACTTCCATCATAAAATTAATGATTGTTCCTGAAAAGTTTGATCCAAAATCTCGTAAATACCCATCGTATCGGATACTGGCAGAATGGGTCTTTTCCTCTCTCATTTTAAACTTATAGTTAGCGTCAACTTCATATCCTAAGTGTTGCAGTAATAAAGAGACTACTCCATCGTTAAGCTTTTGGATGAACTCTTTAGCAATGGGTTTATCAGTTTGCTTTAGATATTTATAGATACTTAGAATTCTTTCTTTATCTTCATCCGTACACACAAGTACTCTACTTTGTAAACTTTTATTGTTTGTGTAGTGGGTGGGGTGTGTGTTTAAGGTGGAGTGATTATTTTTATTTGAATTTATTTTGGTATGAACTGTTTTATATAAAGGCTCACTTGTGAAATCTATTTTAGATAAGTTTAACACCCCACCATCAGTTATAACGGATGGTGTAAACTCTTTTTGAAGAGGAGCTTCTAGTATTGGTGTAGCTTCCACAATAATTCTAGATGCATCAGCAACTGCTAAGTCACAGTAGAATCGTTCAAGGTTTGCATTAGACTTACTCTGTTTGATATAAGCAAGATTAACATCTTCTCTATGAGACCTTCGTTTGATGTACTCAGTCAGATTGTCAATATTAATAACGGTAGTATGAGATACGACAAAGTAAATATGCCACGATGGCTTATCACTTCTTCTTTCACCTGTTACACTGTTAAAGATACCAGCTGAAGAACTTGGTCTAATTAGTAGTTGCACTCCTTGTAACTCAGGAATGAGCTTGTAAAGAGACTCTTCTACATCTTGCGGTGTACTCATTTTAAAGAATTTAGGTTGAGACTTATCATAATCAATATCTATAAAATAAAGGGAGTATATGTCATCAATATAATCATATATATCATTAAGATATTTAACCTGGGTTTTGCCTCTATAGATAAAGTCAGGATTCTTAACCTTGTTATACTCCTTAGCTGTTTTAGATACACCAGACATACTTTTTGGTAAACCTAATGTAATAGTTTCAAAAACACTCATTTGATTGAGATAAATATCAAAATCTTGTAAACTTTGTACTTGTAAAACTTGATATTTTGAATGAAACATTGCAGCACCAATACTTTTAGTAAAATCTTTTTTATAGGTTTTCACTACTGGTCTAGATAGAGAAGTAAATTGAGTAAATAGGATTTTCATAGTTTACTCCTAAGACACCCACCACACCCATTCCACATTTTATGCTTCATTGCTTCTACTTAAAAATTTCGCAACACAAACAACACTGAAGCGAATAGAACTTTTTAAACCATCCCCCATTTTTATATATTCTGGTAATTTATTTGAATCAGATGACAATAAATTATCTACTGAGCTCAAACTGATACCCATTATTTTTGCAACTTGCTTTTTTGATAATAAAAAAGCTTTATATTCTTTTTCTAGCATCTCTATAATTTTATTTTCGTTATCCATTGGAATCGCTTTATTGTCGTAATTTAGATATATAAAAGTATATTTATATATTCTGGACATTTATTTGTTACAAGAACTTTTCAACTGCTGTTAAAATCAATGAAAATGAATATGGGGCTTATTTATCGGCTTATAATTTACTAAATCGCCTTATTTGGGGCTTATTTGACAATATCGAAAATATTGACTATACTTATTTATATAAGGGGTTGTAGTGGAAAAGTATAATAAAGAAACTAAACAGTGTGAACCTCTTGATAGTAAGATGAAGCAGCAGCTTCAACCATTCAACCTTTCTACAAGACCTTTAAGTCAGTCACCTATAGATATAAGACATATTCATAAACTAAATAATGAAGATATCACTTCAAACATAGACCAGCGTTTAGTCAAATATTTTACTCAGTTACTTAAAGATTCAGAGCGAGCTTGCTCTATTGGAGAAAATGTATGTAAATCTCTCAACTCAGAAGAACTTGAGATATTTGCAGCACACTTAGAAACATTAAAATTTAAAACTGTAACTCCTACACAATTTGATGATGTAACATCAGGTGTAGTGTCCAAACTGAAAACATTTGTAGTTTTAATAAAAGCTAGAAATATTACTACTATAGAACATCTAGAAGAGACAAATAAAGGGGTATTTCAAGAACTAAGAGAAGCATTCATGAAAGGGGAAATCTTAAAAAACAGGCTTAAAGATTACTTTTTAGTACTCTATGGTGTTAACTTAAGTGCTAAAATTGTGTTGAAAGAGCTTCGTATAATTGAGTCAAAACTTTTTTTATATGATAACTTGAAGAACAAGAAGAAGGCTCTTGCGAGCTATCTCCTTCCTTAATCTCACTATATGACCTGTCTTAAGTTCCATAATAGATTATCATGTGTTGTATAAAAATCATTCATGAAGCTATAACCGCCAGCACCCAAGTCCTCCACTTTTGAACAGCCCTTTATGTTTTTTTGCAACTCATCATGGATTACTAGAGGTATCACCAAAAGTGGTTCATGTATTTCATGATAAGTGTTTTTATAGTTTCCAACAATATAGTTAGCAGCAACTTTAGATAGATAAGAAGCTACACCTTCCAATTCAGATAGAGTGTAACTAGTATCATCACTTTTAACAAAATCATTTACTTGTAGTGTTGCTACATATTCAGTTTTGGTATTTAGAGTGTCGAGGTCATAGTCTTTGGCGTATGTAGTTGGGAATGTTTTTATCACTTTATCCTTGCCATCGTATATATAATCTTCAGGGGTAATAGTTACTTCTGATTTGTCGTCTATCTTTTTATATTCAGTTGCCGTTATATTGCCAACACAGTTATAAAACTTTAAATTATATTTTTCTTTCACAGTGGATAGACTGGCATAATTTGTATTTGGTTCAAATAATGAATCAAATGTTAATACAACACCGTCTTTAGTATTGATTGGTGCTACCCAACTCTTACTCAGTGCTGCATCTGTAATCACATGGTAGCCATTTGTCGCATCTTTTTGAACTGTAACTAGTTTTTTGTTGCCTTTTAGTTTTGATATTATTATGGAAGATAAAGCTTGTAGTACCCTTGTTTCCGTCATATCAGATAATTTTTGTACAGGTAGATTCTTCTTTGTGTGATATAAATCAACAATCTTCTGAGGGTCAGTTATGCTAGCCTTATACTTGTAAACTGGATTTGTGTAAACAGTTTCATCAACATTAGCTCTTTGCATTTTGTATGTGAGGTGACTAGCATCTGTTTCTACCAGCTGTGATAAGGTACTGTCTTTAAACACTTCTCTTGCTTTTTTTGTTGAAGTGCCATATTCTTTGTAATCAAAAAATTTAGAGTTAAATTCTATACTGTTAAGTGAAGTTTCAACAGTTAGTGGTTGAGCTAGTACAAACGCAGAGATTTTTTTAAAAATTTTATACTCATGTTGAAGAAGATCATTATTACTTAATATTTTACGATAAAATATCATGCAGTCAGAATAGCCGCCTACCTTATCTATTTTATTGGACTCTTCCAATGTTACTTCTTTCCCTATGTCTAAATAGCTAATTTTGAACTGCTGACTATCAATCAGTTGTATTGTTAGTAGAACTTTTCCTATAGCTTTCATTTCACCACCAAGGTGCAGCAGTAGATCAGAACCTACATAATCAGACTCCATATAGCTATTAAGGTTGATTTTATAACTGTAAGTGTTAGTTAAAATATTGAAGTCAAAAACAAATAGTTTCAGTGTAGTCAAAAAGTCTTTTAACTTACATAGAAAAGATTCATCTGCATGTACTGTGTATGATAAGTGTGATATTTTCATATAATCTCCATATGCAGCGACTTGGTTTCCCAAGTCTCTGTTACTCTATTGTTATCAGTAATCATAGTAAGACCTACGAAGCCATCGCGATTTCTGCTGCACTTGCTGATACAAAATCAAAGCAAGCTCTATCCGTACCGAGATAGTACAAGTTATCCATACCATCGTAAGGAACTTCTTTGATTGTACTCACATTAAGTGTAGAGCCAAGAGCAATAAATTCGTAGCTAGGTTGAACATCTCTGGTGGATTTAACGATGTAAATAGTAGTATCTGCCATTAGCTTCGTATGGTAGTTTATAAAATTCTTAACCTCTTTTTTACTACTAGCTTTTACTAAGTCATAGTCGATTGTACGGTCGTTTACGTTGTCCATAACACTATGCGTTGCTTTTGTAGCATCATCACCTAAGAACAGACCAGCTAATGCTAACCTATCATCAGTCCATTGTTCCGCTATCACATAAATATTATGCTTTTTAGCATCTTTTAGTATGCCGCTAATAGCGGTTGCTGTACCTGTTGCTATTTTTGAGCCCGTTGCTGAGCTAACTTTTGTATAGTTTGTTGTTAATGAATTTTTCATTTTTTTTAATTCCTGATATAAGTGCAGCGACTTGAGATTCAAGTGCTGTTGGGGTAAGTCTCTTAAGAGACGCTAATGGGCGTAACTGTTTCATATGTAAAGCGCTTGCACGAAATTTGATCCACTATCGGGTGCTAGCTTTGCATAACGCTGTGAAGTTGTGACTTGGGCATGATTTAACAGAATTTGAATCGTATAAATTGGCGTCCCATTAATAGCTAAAAGAGAAGCAAAAGTATGTCTTAAACTATGGATAACAACTCTGTTCTTCCTATCGTTACTATCTAGGTTTTCATTAAAAAGACGGTTTAAAATAGAGCGTAATGGTTTTTGGATTACTGTTTGTCCTGTTTTTAATCCGTTGGTACTAATTACAAAATCGTTAGGTTTTAGTTTGTCTAAAAATGTAATGTCATTATTAAATAAATTTTTTGCAATAAAGCCAGAATAAGTAGAGCCATTCTTTTCATCTTTAAGAGTTAAAATACCTGTATCTGAGTTTATATCTTTGCGTCTTATAGAAAGAAGTGTGCTTAATCTTGATCCACTGCTTAGTGCAAATTTACAAAAGGTGCTTAGTAGCGGATTTCCTACTATCTCTTTATCTGAAAGTAGGGTTTTGACTTCTGGTGCACTTAAAAATCGCTCCCTAGCATTGTCGATTTTCACTTTGTTTATATTGATAGACTGCATAATATTATAACCTGTATAGCCGCCAGATTTAATGCTGTATGAAATAATTACAGATAATAAGGCATGAATATGTTTAATTGTTGCATTGCTAAGACCAGCACTCCTTTTGTTTTTAGTTAGAGCATTAACATCATCTGTGGTTATTTTTGCTAAAGACTTAGAACCCAATGGCTTGTTAAGATGGTTTTTATATCTATTTTCTTCATTCTTAGTCGATTTCTCTGAAGCTTCTTTATCTCTAAGGTGCTGAAAGTATGTACTTGCGTGTGTATCTAACGTTATGGGGTTAGTCTTTCTAAACTGACTTACAGATTTATCTCCTAGTCTTATTTTATTTAAAATATCACTTCTCATATTTTTACAAAATACCTCATTGATACCTTCTGAGCGTTTTCCCACTTTTAATTGTACATTTTTTTTCAGATCTGTATCAAAATAATTAATATAGTATGTGATGTCTGTGCCGTTTTTAAGGTGGTTTAATTGTACCCCTGTAAAACGTTTTGATGTAATCATAGTACCCCTTCTGTGTTTATATAATAATATAAAGATTGCAGTGACGATGAACTGAATCATTATGCAACCTTTACTTTATCAGTGTCTAGAAACAAAGCCACATCCAATAAGTCAAATACAACTCTGCTGTGTTCTTCTGATCCCAGTTTCTTCCATTGAGGTACACCCGTACCCATTGCCATATATCGATTGACTGTTGAGAGAGATACACCAAGTACTTCTTTAGCCAGTTCAGATTTTGTAATCGTGTACTTCTTAAAGTGTTGCGTTAATAACTTGTATCGATCTTGTGCAAAATTCTCCAAAATTTCTTCTCCTTTTCGTTTTGAATTGGCGTATTGAATTGACGTATTGTAATGTAATAAATTTTGAATGTAAAGTGTTTTAAATGCCTGTGTACTGGGAATACAACAGCCTTTGTCGTGTAAATATAAGACAAAAAAAAGAGTTGAAATTATTGACTGTAAATTATTAGAATAATCACGAAAATCTTATTAATTTTATCGTGAAATATATACTGAAATAGGAATGATGTATTTCGCTACAGCTTTAAAAGAGAAAATCACGAAATTAATAAAAGTGCTAAATATACTAAATTTGTAACAAAGGTTTTGTGAGAAGAGTAGTATTAAATGCTTTTTCTTAGAAAATAATATCAGGATATATCTCATATGCTAATGCGTAATATGTAGACTAAATAGAGAAAGTTGATTCGAGAAGACAATAAGGGTAAGAAGACAGTTCAATAATGAAAAATTTAGGTTACATAGGAAATAGCCTAGAAAAACATTTTTTACACATTTATCAAAAAGTTGAAAGGTTACTTTTTGAGCCATTTTTAAATTGCTCAATATAGTGTAGTTAGGGAAAATATTTGTATTCAATAAGAGCAAGGTACTTTTAATATTTTAAAAATGTAAAATTGTGTTTTAAATAAATGATAGTGATTTTCATAGGTTTTTCTAGAGGATTTATGTTTTGATAAAAGTGATTGAAATGCGTATTTTAGGGGATATTTGGTTGCGGAAACAGGATTTGAACCTGTGACCTTCGGGTTATGAGCCCGACGAGCTACCGAACTGCTCTATTCCGCGATATTTAAAAGGTGGATGGGGATACAGGATTCGAACCTGTGAATGCTAGCACCAAAAGCTAGTGCCTTACCACTTGGCGAATCCCCATCATTTGTATAGTAAAAATTGGTTGCGGAAACAGGATTTGAACCTGTGACCTTCGGGTTATGAGCCCGACGAGCTACCGAACTGCTCTATTCCGCGACACGTATTAAAAGCAAGTAGTGCGTTTAATGGAGCGGAATTATAGGTTTATTACTTCTATTTGTCAAGTGTTATAGGCTTAAATTTTAATATTCACAATAAAATAAGTTTTATAGTAGCAGTTGAACTCTTTTTAAATAAGTTTTATATATAATAAATGAATAATTTATACAAAGAGAAAATATGACACCTATACAAAGAGTATTAGAAGCAATTGATGAAATTAAAAAGGGTAAAATGGTCATCATGTGTGATGATGAAGATAGAGAAAATGAGGGTGATTTAGTTTATGCCTCTGCTTTTTCAACTCCTGCGCATGTAAACTTTATGGCTACACATGCGAGAGGACTTATCTGCGTTGCTCTTAGTAAGGCCATAGCTACTAGACTTGAACTTAACCCAATGATAAGTTCAAATACATCCTCATATGAGACAGCTTTTACTGTGTCAGTTGATGCAAAAAATGCTTTAACCGGTATATCGGCTTCTGAGAGAGATGATACTATTAAGATTTTAGCAAATCCGATTAGTCATGCGGACGATTTGGTTAAACCGGGTCATATTTTCCCCCTTATTGCTAAAGATGGCGGTACTCTTGTAAGAACTGGTCACACAGAAGGTTCTGTAGATTTATGTCGTTTAGCTGGACTTAGTGAGTCTTCTGTTATATGTGAAATCATTAAAGAAGATGGAACAATGGCTAGACGTGATGATTTGGATATTTTTGGTGAGAAGCATAATCTTAAAACAGTTTTCATATCTGATATTGTTGAGTACCGTTTAGCAAACGAGAGGCTTGTAAATGAGACAGACGTTCAGGAGATAGAGTTCTTTGGCACTAAAGTCAAGCAACACACTTTCACAGATCATGACAGAGTAGAGCATACTGCTATTGTATTTCACAATGCAGGAGCTGTTGCAAATGTTAGGGTTCACAATGTTATACCAGATATAGAACTTCTTTTAAATCAAAAAAAATACAATAATCTTGTATCTTCTATAGAGTACTTAAAACTAAACAGCGGAGTTTTAGTCTTTATAAATAAAACAAATCATCAAGACAACGCTGCCATGAAAGAGATAGGTACCGGTGCTCAAATACTAAAAAGTCTTGGAATCTCAAAGATGAATTTACTAACATCTTTAAAACAGACTGAGTTTGTAGGTTTGGGCGGATTTGGATTAGAAGTTAATGAGGTAATTGATATATAACTTATGTCTAAAATAGTTTTACTTTTCTTTGTTTTAGTACTCTTTTTAGAGGCTGAAACAATCTCTCGCACTCAAATAATCATGTCAACATTTATAACAATATCAGTAGAAGAAAAAAATAAAAACTACATTGAAAATGGTTTTAATATTATAAAAGATGTAGACAACTCTATATCTTCATACAATCCAAATTCTATAATTTATGAACTAAATAAAAATTTATTTAAAATAGGTTTAGACGAGTATAGCTACGAAGCGCTGAAACTGAGTCAAAGATACTATAAACGGACAGATGGTTACTTTGATATAACAATCGGTTCTATTACAAAATCTCTATATAGATTTGGAGAAGAGCAAAGAGTGGCTACAAGAAAAGAGTTGAGTGGCGCAATAGTTAAAATACAAGGGCTACATGTAGAAAAAGAAAAAGCTTGTATTGAGTACGGTATGCAGGTTGATTTGGGTGGAATGGGCAAAGGTTTCGCCGTTGACAAAGTGGCAGAATATTTTAGAAACAAAGATATTGAAAATGCAACTATTCGTGCTAGCGGAGATATAAGATGTTTATCTACATGTAGCATACATGTACAAGACCCTTTTAGTGAGACTCATCTTTTATCATTTGAGACAAGCAAAAAAGATTTAGGTATAACAACAAGCGGAAATTATAACAGGTATGTAAAAACTACTAAGAATAATCACTTAATAAATCCAAAGCTAAAAGCACCACAGACTAAGTTTATATCTATAACATTGATTGGAAGTATGCCTAGCGCTGATTTAGATGCTTATGCGACAGCTGCAAGTGTAATGCCGACCAATAAGGCGTATAAGTTTTTAGACTCTCTTGGTGTAGGTTATATTGTGATGCAGAGCGATAAGAAGATTATAATAAGTAAAAATATATCTAAGTTTACAAAAAATCTACTCATAAATAATGCTGTAAAAGATTAGCCAAGATATATATAGTATAAGCGTTAGGAAAAGAAAAAAAGATAGCAGTTTTACATAAGCAAAAAACTCAAACCCATTAACTATTAAAAATGGTGCAGCAATCTCTAAAAATGCAGTTATGAAAGTTAGATATATTAGAGTTAATGTGCTTTTTTTATAGCGAAGTTTTGTAAAAACTAAAAAGTGTGTAAGAACCATAGTTATTAGTCCAAATACAAAGATATGCGGCAGTATTGTTTTTAAAATTCCACTACTGTTTTTAGCAGGTATAAATTTCTCCTCATTGCCAATATAATACTCTAAAATATTGTTTAAACTAAAACCTATTTTATGCTCAAAAAGCATTACAGCACTAGCAATAAGTAGCAGCGAGAATATAAGATAGTAAAGTATTGAGAGTTTATACGCTTCTTGCATGTAGCTTCCAAAATGAGTAAGAGACCATATAAGCAGCTACAAGATGCCAAGTAAAAAAAGTGACTAAATATATATTTACAAATATAGTAGAGGCGTAAAAAGCTAGCGGAAGAGATATAAGAGAAGCGATAGCACTAATCATAAGCATATTTGTTATTATAACTCTGCTTCTTTTTGCCACTCTAATAAAAATAGCGTTTAGAGTAAGCAGAATCATCATTATAAAAAATATCTGTGTATGCCAAAACTCTAAAAAAGCAGACTCTGTTAAGGGATCCGCATATGTCTCTTCGTTACCAAAAAGTGTTGTATTAATTGTTTCAATAGATATACCAAAACTTGACTTCATTACTAAAACATCTGCTATTAAATATAAAAATATAAAAATCAAAAAGCCCTTTAATATAAGACTCATAGCACTGTCTTTTTGTATGTTTTTGACTAGTGTAAATTTCATTATTTACCTTTTAGCATCTCTTCATAAAAAGCGAAGGCAACTCTTGAACCATCCACTAATCCTCTAGCAGTAAGTGTAGCACCGGTAATAGTAGGGATATCTTTAGAGACTCTAAGTCTTTTGTCAGTAGATAGATTTTCAAACTGTTTAAGCCAAGTTTTTGAAGGAAGGTACTCCATTGGCTCATTAAAAGCGATTATTTCACTACTCTTTAAAACAGAATCTTTAGTGATTATATATAAAACTACTACGGTTTTTGTTCTCATAGTTCTGCTTATTAAGATGCCATGTCCTAGTAGCTCATTGTCTTTTTTAGCTGTAAAAACTCTAATGATTTTACTATAAAGTTTAACTTTTGCATCTTGAGAGATTTTTTTAGCTTGAGTGTTTTTTAATACAATGTTTTTTTTACTTATTTCGCTTGTCTCACCATAAGCAGCTATCATTGCATCATAAGGCGAAATAAGCATTTTAGCGCTTAAGTTAGTTGTTAAAAGTATAAGTAAAAGTATAAAAATTTGTTTCATAATTGTGTGCTCTTTAATTTTTTGTTGATTGTATATAATAATCATCATTTTGTCAATAAATTAGGTAAAGATTTATATGGCGCTCCACAACAGGAGAGAAAAGGAGCGCCAAAAAGGAGAATAAAACTTTTTAGAAAATGAAACCCATAGAAAGACTAAAGATATTTGTCTCATCTTCATTATTAAGAGGGTTACCATTATCTTTTTCCATTGCATAATCAGCTTTAAGTACAACTTGTTCATGTGGGAAGTAGTTGATACCTACAGTGATTGTATCTGTAGAATCAACTGAATCTCCACCGTGTAATTCGTCTTGCGCAGATACCGTTTCGTACTGAACAAAAACAGGCATTTTATTTTTAGACTGTGTTAATGATAGTACATCATAACCAAGATTTATAAAACCACCTTTTGCTTTTTTTGCTTCATTCACAATTTTATTTGGTGTTAAAAGATCATCATCATGATCCCAACCATAAGTTCTAGCACCTGAGCGATTAGTTTGTGTATAAACACCATAAGCTCTAAAAGCGTCTATGCTATAATCAAAATGAACATCAGCCATAGTTACATCTGAATCTAAATAAGCAGAAGCACCAACAAGCAAACCATTGATTCCAGTATAGTCAACTCTTGTAACAACAGCTAGTCCTAATCTTTCAGTTTTTTCATCTGCTCTAAATGAACCAAGACGACTTTCTCTTAACCAATTATTACCTTCTTTAGATCCTCTTTCTAATTGTAGAGCAGAAAAACCACCAACTTTATATGATAAATCATCTGTGATATTACCATATGCCATTAGACCGTTTTCATGCCAAGTAGAAGGAATTAGTTTTTTAGATGTATTTGGTCTTTGAACAGTAGTAAAAAGTGTTGGTTCATGTCTCTCATTTACTAGCCCCATTGGCACTAGCATATTACCAACTCTTAGGTTTATGTTTTCATTGAAAAGAAAGTCAAGGTACATAAACTCAATGATTACATAACCATCACCAGTAGCACCATCTTCGGCACCACCATGCTCAAACTCTATTTCAGCATTCATAATGATGTTATCTGTAAACTTATAACCTATATAAGGGATAAATCTGTAAACATCAATATTATCAGCATTTTTTGAGCCTTCTTTTGACTTGTGGTAGTAATCCATCTTTCCATAACCACCGATACTTAGTGGAGATTTAGAGTAGTATACTTTAGAAGCTGCTGCACCCATACCGCTGTATGATTTAGTAGAATCTACTTTAGTATAGTTAAAACCAGTTTTAAGATCACTTGTCTCATCAACCAAAGTTCTTGAAAGCTCTTTAAGATCTGCTATCTCTTTTTTTAACTCTGCTATGTCTGAAGCTGTATCTGCAAATGCAGAAGTTGAAAGTAAAAGTGCTGTTGCTACACTTAATCCTAATTTGTTATTTAATAATTTCATAATTTTCCTTTTTAATGATTAAAACAAATGTTGTCTTAATCTTTTGTTGTATGGAAATTATATATTAAATTTTCTTAAATGAATATTAAAATGATAATTATTATTAAAAAGCTTTTGCACTCTATTTTATGGCTAAGTTTGTTATAATAAATAAAAAATAAATGAAGTGAAATATGAGAGAAACATTTAGTAGATTAGAAGATAACGAAGTTGTTAATATAGAAGTATATTTGGATGCCAAAGAGCATAAAGAGGATTGTCCTTGGATATTTAGTGTTTTTATAAAGTTTGACGCAATTAATGATGAACTTGATTCATTTTTTGAGACTAAAGAGTCTCTTATTATTGCATTAGAGCTTGAAAACAGAGCATATTATGTTGGAAATAGAATAGTTGGCGAGTGGAGTGAAGTCTACTTTTATGCATCCGATACAAAAAAGTTAGACTCTATAGTGACAGAAATATTAAAACCGACAGGCTACATATATGAGAGCAATGCTGCAAGAGATAAAGATTGGCAGTTCTTTGATTTCAATATTTTTCCAACCGACTTAGAACTCTGTTTAATGCAGAGTGAGCATATTATCTCTCTTATGAAAGAAGAGGGTGATGATAAATCTATCTCTAGAGAAGTAGAGCACTATGCTTCATTTGATACTTTTACGCAAAAAGAGAGATTTATTAAAAAAGCTTTAACATGCGGATTTACTTTTAAAGATGATATTAGCAGTGAAGAGCTTGAGTATGGAGTGGCATTAACAAAAGAGCATAGTCTAAACGAAGATGAACTAAGAGAGGTGATAGCTCCATTATTGGAGTCTATAAAAGAAGAACATGGCGAGTACGAACTTTGGAGTACAATATTAGTTGAGACTCAAAGCTAGATAGAATGAGAGATATGTTTAGAGTTGCCGGTGTTGTAAACTATCTTTTAGTTATATTTTTAAATGCTTTTACAGATTTAGGACATAAAATAATAGTTCAAAATACTGTCTTTAAAGTTTATGACGGAAGCACTCAGATAGTCTTAACAGCAATAGTAAATTCACTTATGCTCCTTCCGTTTATCTTAATGTTCTCTCCAGCAGGTTTTTTAGCAGATAAGTTTCCTAAAAATTTAATTATGAAATACGCTTCAATATCTGCTGTCTTTATAACACTTTTGATTACCTACTCATACTACCAAGGGTGGTTTTTAGTCGCATTTGCTTTAACTTTTCTATTGGCTCTTCAAAGTGCAATATATGGACCTGCTAAGTATGGATATATAAAAGAGCTGGTCGGCCTAAAGTTTATAAGTGCTGGAAATGGGGCGGTTCAAGCCATAACTACATCAGCAATACTGATAGGCATTATTTTTTACACTGCACTCTTTGAAGGTATGATCGGTGATGTTATTTACACAAAAGAGGAGATTTTAAAAGTAATAGCACCTCTTGGGTGGCTTTTAGTCTTAGGTTCAGTTATTGAATGGTATTTGGCTTCTAAACTTCCAAATAAAATGATTGAAAAAAGTGCCAGAAAATTTAGATTTAAGAGGTACGTATTTGGTGCATATTTAAAGAAAAACATGATTATGATAAAAAGAAAAAAAGAGATATTTGATAACATTATAGCTCTTGGTCTCTTTTGGTCTATCTCTCAAGTTATTTTAGCAATTTTCGGTGAGTATGCAAAGAGTGAGCTTGGTATTACTAATGCGTTAGTTGTTCAAGGCATTATGTCATTGGCAGTGTTTGGCATAGTGTTTGGTTCAATACTGGCCGCAAACTTTTCAAAATATTATATAAATACAGGGCTATCAGCTCTTAGTGCAATAGGAATTACCCTTGTAGTACTATCAATTCCATTTACAACTTCGGTTATATTTTTAGCGATTGAGTTTATACTCTTTGGTATCTTTTCAGGTCTCTTGATGGTTCCTCTCAATGCAAAAATTCAGTATTTATCACCAAATGTTCATCTGGGCACTATACTCGCCGGAAATAATTTTATACAAACTATTTTTATGTTTGTATTTTTAATGATAACAACACTATTCGCATATTTCGGTGCTAACGCAAAGATACTCTTTTATATTATGGCTATTGTAGGGCTTTATCTTAGTGTAATGCTTTTTAGACGCTACTTTGTAATGCTATTTTGGGTAATTTTTGAGTTAATGTTAAAGAGTCGTCACAGTTATAAATATGTAGGATTAGAAAATATTCCAAAAGATAAAGGTGCGCTTCTTATGGGTAACCATGTAAGCTGGGTAGATTGGCTGATTGTTCAACTTCCAATAGAGAGAAGGATTAACTATATGATAGATAAAGACATTTATAACTGGAAGTATTGTAACGCTATATTTAAAAAAGCTGACTTAATACCACTTTCATCAAAAGCATCTAAAAATTCTTTTTTTGAGGCTTCAAATAGACTAAAAAATGGTAGAATTATAGCAATATTTCCAGAAGGTCAAATATCTAGAAATTCTGATGTTGCAAAATTTTACAGAGGTTACGAGTTTATTGATAGAAATGGTGTGGATATAGTACCTTTTTATATAGATGGTGTATTTGGAAGTATATTTTCAAGACACAATGGCAAAACGAAAAAAAGTTTTTTCAAAAAAAGAGAAATAACTGTTTACTTTGGAAAGCCTATCTCAGATGAAATTAAAGCGGATGAGCTTAGAAATAAAATTATTAAATTAAAAGGGATATAAATAAATGAAAACAACACTTATTATTGGAGCAGGCGGAGTTAGCCGTGTAGTTGTATATAAATGTGTGCAAAACAGTGATGTGTTTGGCAAAATTGTACTTGCGAGCAGAACTCTCTCTAAATGTGAAGATATAAAAAAAGAACTACCAAATGCAAATATTGAAGTTGCTCAAGTTGATGCAGATAGTGTTGAAGAATTAGTAAAACTTATCTCTACATGTAAAGCTGATATTGTTATAAATGTAGCTCTACCATACCAAGATTTAACTATTATGGACGCATGTGTTGCTACTAAAACACCTTATTTAGACACAGCAAATTACGAACACCCTGATGAGGCAAAATTTGAATATAAACTTCAGTGGCAAAGAGACGAAAAATTTAAAGAGGCCGGTATTATGGGCTTACTTGGAAGTGGATTTGACCCAGGTGCTACAAATATGTTTTGTGCTTATGCTCAAAAACACTATTTCGATGAGATTCATACTATAGATATTTTAGACTGTAACGCCGGTGACCATGGTTATGCATTTGCTACAAACTTTAATCCAGAGATAAATCTTAGAGAAGTTAGCTCAAAAGGTCGTTACTGGGAAAATGGAGAATGGATAGATACTGAGCCAATGGAGATAAAAATGGTTTGGGACTACCCGGAAGTTGGACCTAAAGATTCATACCTGCTTTACCATGAAGAGTTAGAATCACTTGTTAAACATATTAAAGGTCTTAAGAGAATACGATTTTTTATGACTTTTGGTCAAAGTTATTTAACACATATGAAGTGTTTAGAAAATGTTGGTATGTTGGGAATTAAAGAGGTTGAGCATAAGGGGCAAAAGATAGTTCCAATGGAGTTTTTAAAGACTCTTTTACCAGACCCTGCATCTTTGGGGCCAAGAACTAAAGGCAAAACAAATATAGGTATTGTCGCTGAAGGTATAAAAGATGGAGTTAAAAGAAAAATCTATATCTATCAAGTAAAAGACCATGAAGAGTGTTTTAAAGAGACAAATTCTCAAGGTGTGTCTTATACAACAGGTGTTCCTGCTATGATTGGTGCAAAGTTAATGCTAAAAGGTATTTGGAGTGGGCAGGGAGTATTTAATATGGAACAACTAGACCCAGATCCATTTATGGTTGAGATGAATACTCAAGGTCTTCCTTGGGAAGTTAAAGAGCTAGAAATTTAGTTAAAAAGTGATTTTATGAACAAAAAGGGCAAATATGTATAACGATAACATGCGTTGTGTTATTGAAAAATCAATGGACTACGCAGTTAAAAATATACATACTTATAAAGGTTATGCCGGTGCTGATATATTAAAATTAACATTTCATGACAATCAAGAGTTACTTTTAGTTAGAGACCATTGCAAAAGTAGAGGTATTCAGACAGCGGTAAAACTTCATAAAGAACTAGAGTTATACTGTATATATGAGACTGAAAAAAATGATGAAATATATCCACTAAAACCATAAATGAGATAGATATGATATTTAATGATACAACTCTAAAAACACCATGCTATATATGTGAAGAAAAACTTTTAAAAAACAATCTTGAATTACTTGATTATGTACAAAAACAAAGTGGTGCTAAAATCATTTTAGCACTTAAGGGTTTTGCAATGTGGAGTACATTCCCTTTGGTAAAACAATACCTTAAAGGGTGCACAGCAAGCGGACTTCATGAAGCACTTCTAGCCAGAGAAGAGTTTGCCAAAGATGATAAAACCAAAGAAGTTCATACATACTCTCCGGCTTTTAAAGATGAAGACATAGATGAAATTGCAAGAGTTTCAGACCATATTGTCTTTAACTCACCAAGTCAACTCTTTAAATATTGCAACAGAGTTAAGAGCATAAATCCAGATATAAGTTTATCTCTTCGAATAAACCCGGAAGTATCATCCTCTCCAAAAGATATTTACAACCCATGCGGAATTTATAGCCGTTTAGGGACAACTCTGGCAAACTTTGATGAAGGCGTCTTAGAGCATATTGATGGATTGAATTTTCATGCACTGTGTGAGCAGAATGTTGATGCCCTTGAAGAGGTTTTGGTCTCTTTTGAAGATAAGTTTTCAAAATATTTTAAGGGTTTAAAATACATAAATTTTGGCGGTGGACATCATATAACCAAAAAAGGTTATGATGTTGAGAAGTTGATTTGTATTATAAAAGAGTTTAAAGCCAGGTATGATGTAGAGGTATATTTAGAGCCTGGAGAGGCTATTGGCTGGGAAACAGGAGTATTGGTTAGTACTGTTTTAGATATCGTTCACAATGGTATAGATATAGCGATACTTGATACTTCGGCAGAGGCACATATGCCTGATACGTTAGCTATGCCTTATCGTGCGGATGTAAGAGGAAGCGGTGAAGCAGGTGAAAAAAAATATAATTACAGACTAGGCGGCAATACATGCTTGGCCGGTGATATAATGGGCGATTACTCTTTTGATGAGCCGTTGAAACTTGGAGACAGGATAATCTTTGAAGACCAGATTCACTATACTTTTGTTAAAAATACAACTTTTAATGGTATTAAACTCCCCTCTTTGGCAATACTAAAAGAAGATAATACTCTGCATGTAGTAAAAGAGTTTGGGTATGAAGAGTATAAAAGTAGATTGTCATAATTGAACAATGTCGCTAAATAATTCTGCTATAATAAAACTATGATTTTTAAAAAAAATGTGTGGAGCATATTTTACTTTATATTTATTGTAGTCTTGTTCCTATACTCAGCGCTGTTGTATATAAGATATCATGAAATCAAAGACAGACATTTACTATCGTATAAATACTATACAGAGATTATAGCTCAAGCTGCTAACTCAATATTCACTCAAGAAGATATGCTATTAACTATTTTGGGAAATCAACTTCTTGGAAACAGTGTCTATAAAAACATACAAGAGAGCAAAAAAATATTAGATGGGGCGCTAGATAAAGACTCACTATTGCTTGGGTTCGGATTGGCAGATATTGACGGTAATATTATTTTAACAAGTTCAAATATTAAGTTGCCAAAAAAATCAAATCTTCTAAAAAATGAAATTACTAAGGAATCTTTTAAAGAAGCTCTTAAGAGTAGCAATATGGTTGTTGGCAGAGCTATGTTTATGAAATCCATTGATGCGTGGGTTGTACCGCTGAGAAAGGCAATTAGAGACGTTGAGGGAAATGTTATCGGTGTTTTAAACGCAGCGTTAAACTTGAACGGAGAAAATAGTTTTTTAACCAACTTAACATTATCCAAAAATAAGTCTGTGATTATTATAAAGGATTCTATTAATATAAACGAATTTTATAGGCTGTATGACAACAATAAAAACAATTTAGACTATGAATTCTTATATAATAAGCCTATTTCTGAAATGATTATTAATTCATCGTTTCAAAATATAAGACAGAAGCATAATCTTTCAATAAATGGTTTAAGAGATACAAATTCAATAATTGTTTTTGAAATAAAAGATATGTTGGATAAAGAAGCTATTGTCGGCTTGACCTACAATAAAAAATTTAGACTGTGGTATTTAATAAAAAATAGCTCTGATGAAATTTATAATGAATTCATATCTGTTTTAGCAGTATATTCGTTAATCTTTATCTTAAGTTTTATTCTATTTTATTTGCTTTTTAAGTATATCTCTACTTCAGAAAAACGCAAGAATGATGCACTGGTTTTTCAGACCTTGCATGATACCCTGACTCTGCTGCCAAATAGAACTTACATGTACAAGAATATAGATAGATGGAGTCTAAACAATACAAATGGATATTATGTAATGTTTATTGACTTGGATAATTTTAAAAACATAAATGATAAATTCGGTCATATCGTTGGAGATAATGTTTTAGTAGAAGTTGCAAATCGACTAAGATCTTTTTTCACCGATAACGAGATGATTGTGCGACAGGGCGGAGATGAGTTTATTATTTTAAAAAAGTGTCAAGATGAAAAAGTTCTTAATAAAAAGTTTTTAGAATTAATAAATGAAATATCTAAAACATATCATATTGATAATAAAGAGTTTAGAGTAGGTCTGAGCATTGGAATTTCAGTATATCCTAAAGACGCTCAAACCATTGAGGAGTTGTTAAGCCTGGCAGATACTGCTATGTATGAGGCTAAAAAAAGAAAAAATTCATATTGTTTTTTCTCGGAAAAAATGCGCCACAACAATATTTTAAAAGCTGATATTGAGCAAGAGCTTCGCTCTGCCATAGAGAAAAAAGAACTTTGGATGGCATATCAACCACAAATAAATGCAGATGGCTCTCTTCATGGCGTAGAAGCATTGGCAAGATGGGAGAATGAAAAGCTTGGTTTTGTAGGACCTGATAAGTTTATAGGGGTTGCTGAAGAGACAGGACTTATGAGAGAGCTTGGAGAGTTTATTATAACTACTTCACTAAGAGAGATTAAAAAAATTCAATCTGAGCTAAATCTACACTTTAATCTATCAATAAATATCTCTGTTGTTCAACTTATGGAAGCCGATTTTTTAGAATATATTTTAAGGTTGATAGATAATGAAGCATTTAATAAATCTATGTTGACTTTGGAGATTACAGAGAGTCTATCTATAGAGGATTTAGATGAAGTTTTACCAATTTTAAATGCAATAAAAGAGCATGGCATAGAGATGTCTTTGGATGATTTTGGTACAGGTTATTCATCACTTAGTATTTTAAAAAAACTACCAATAAATGAACTTAAAATAGATAAAAGTTTTATCGATAAAATATTATATGATAAAAGTGAAAGAGCCTTGGTTCAAAGCATTATCAACATAGGAAAAAATTTCAATATGAAAACTCTTGCAGAAGGAGTTGAAACACAAGAACAGGTAGATGTGTTGAAAAACTATAAGTGTGATATCTTTCAAGGTTACTACTATTCGAAACCACTTTCATACGATAATCTGCTACAATATTTAAAACATAACAAATAAAAGGTTTCATATGTTGGAAGATAAAAAAAGATGGAATGAAAGATATCTAGAAAATCCTATGCCTCAAACAGTTTCTCCTTTACTTGAAAAGTACATAGAACATGTAAAGATTGGAGAAGCTCTTGATGTTGCATGTGGCACAGGTAGAAATACTCACTATTTAGCTGATTTGGGCTTTTATATTGATGCAATAGATATATCAGACTATGCACTAGCACGTGTAAAGAAAAGCTCTACAATAAACAAGATTGAGACTGATTTAGACAAGTATAACATCACACCAAACAAGTATGATTTAATTGTCAATATAAACTACTTAAATCGTCGCTTGGTCTCGCAAATGAAAGATGCATTAAAGATTGGAGGAGTAGTTGTGTTTGAGACATTTATAGTTGCTCACGGTGACTTTAATTTACCAACTACAAACCTAGACTATCTTTTGAGAAAAAATGAACTCTTACACTCTTTTATCGGGATGGATATAATCTACTATGAAGAGAGAATTGACACAAACCTAAGGGGTGAAAGAGTTAAAGTTGCTTCTTTAGTTGCTAAGAAGTCTTAGAGTTTTAGAAGTTTTTTTATATAGTTAAAAGTAAATATTCTCACCATATTTTATGGTGAGAGACAGTGCGTTGTTAACTATTATAGATTAAGTGTTACATCCACCGTTAATGTTACAGCTGGATCAGGCCATTTTGCAGCTGAATTGTCAGGGTACCTTCTAAAAAACCCAGACACAGGGTCTAATTTACCATCTGATAGTCTATCAAATGCCATAGCAACATCAGTAGGTACTCCTGTAATATATAGTTTATTTTTACTTCCACCATCCGTGTGGCTTTGTAAGTATTGTAGTATAGCAATAGAATTTGAAGTAGAATATTTACCACTTATTCCATAGCTACCACCATTATTTAAACCAACAGCCGGTGCATCTAGTCCAACAGATTTTAAAATATTTTGAACTCCTGTTGTTGAAGAAAGGTTTATAGTGTCAAATCTGCCATCTTCATTTGCCTGAGTACCACCATTTACTACTCCGTCTCCAAGTGTTCCGCCAGTTCGATCCTCATAAGCATTGACCGCTACTACCCATGCCTGAATCCAAGTGCTGTAGATGTTTTTTTGTTTGGCATTTGAAATTAAATCTTTACCTTTCATAACACCTCCGATAATTAAACCAATAATAATTAGTACAATAGATAGCTCTATTAGAGTGAAACCGTGTCTTTTCATGATGTATAACCTTAAAATGTATTTTCAGGAGTATACCTTAAATATATAAATAAATGCAAGAAACTAACATTAGCTTTAGTTATTAATATTTTTTTGTGTAAAACACACTTGTTTACTGGTCTATTTGCCCAATAAGGTCATACATAGGCCCCATAAGACCAACCATAATTAAAGCCATGAAACTACCAACAAATATCAAAACTACAGGTTCGATAACCTTTCCAATATTTTCAGCATAATAATCTACTTTTGAATAATAAAATTCAGAAATAAGTTCTAGTTGAGTGTCCAGAGACCCAGAACTTTCACCAACGCTTATCATTCTAAGCATAAATGGTGTAAATAGTTTCGTTTTTTTTAAAGCTTCTGAGAGTTGATTTCCACCTGCTACATCAGCAGTAGCATCGATAAGCGCTTTCTTGTAAAGCTCATTATTTGTAGTCTCTTTTAATATTTCAAGCGCAGTATACATTGGTACTCCAGAAACAATAGCTAAACGAAGATACTCTGCTATAAAAGCAATATTGAAGCCTGAAATAATATGTTTTATTACAGGTACTTTTAACAATAATTTATCTGTATGCCAGCGTATTATTTTATATTTAGCGTGTAATATTTTAAATAAAATTATAAAAACAACTAAGCTTATTACCATATAACTAATATAATCTGTGAAAAAATCTGAGGTAGCCATAATTAATAAAGTTAATGGAGGTAATTTAATACCCATCTCTGTAAAAAGTTCTGTCATTTGCGGCACAACATATATCATCCATACAAGCATTGCTCCAAATACTGCAAAAAAAGCAAATGAGGGGTAAATTAAAGCAGATTTAGCTTTCTTTTTTAGGGCCATTGTTTTTTTTAAAAAAGCTGCTCCTCTTTTAAGAGTTGTCTCCAATTGTCCTGTCTCTTCACCAATCCTAATTAGATTTAGTAACATTTTACCTATAACTTTTTCATATGATTTAAATGCTTCTGATAATGATTTACCTGCATTAATCTCATCTGCAATTTGTAGCAACATGTTTTTAAATCGAGCATTCTCACTATCTTCCGCTAAGTCTACTATTCCTTGGTGCAGTGGTAATCCTGATTTTATAACTAAATACATGTTATCAATAAGTTCTATCACCTCTTCTTGAAGTATTTTTTTCCCGCTAGATGGAACAATAAAAGATAAAAAACTTGGTAATTCTATAATATTTAATGGCAAAACACCTTGTTTTTCTAATCTTGAAACAAGTTGTTTATAGTCCTTTGCTTCAGCAAAATTAATACTTCTTTGCCCTTTAGTATTTAAACCTTGTATGAAATAATACATTAGTTAATAACTCTATCTATCTCACTAAAAGTTGTAATTCCAGTGAGAACTTTAATGTACCCATCTTCTTTCATGGAAAGCATCCCTTTTTTGTGAGCTAATTTTAAAATTTCTAGTGATGTTGCTTTAGCAGCAATCATTGACTCTATCTCTTCATCAATCTCTAGTATCTCTATAATTGCCTGTCTTCCAATATAGCCGGAGTTTTTGCAAACAGGGCATCCAACAGCTTTATATAATTCTCTTTCTTTGTGTAAATCTAAAATACGTTCTGACACTCCAAGTTCTTTAAGCTCTTCGTCGGTAACATCAAAAGGTTCCTTACATGTTTTACATAGTTTACGGACAAGGCGTTGAGCAAGAACAGCTAATAAACCAGAACCTATAAGATATGGCGGAACGCCCAAATCTTCTAATCTAGGTATTGTACCTATTGCATCATTTGTATGTAATGTCGACAATACTAAGTGACCCGTAATTGAGGCACGTATGGCTAGCTCTGCTGTTTGAGAGTCTCTTATTTCACCTACGAGCATTACATCTGGATCTTGACGCATAAAAGCACGAATTGCAGCATTAAAGGTGTATCCAGCTTTTTCGTTTAATTGCGTTTGCTTGATAAATGAAAATTTATATTCAATAGGATCTTCTATTGTCATAATATTTTTTTTGAGTGAGTCAACTTTACGAAGTGCGGAATATAGCGTAGTAGTTTTACCACTACCAGTTGGTCCTACAACAAGTATAATTCCATATGGTTTGTTGACAATTTTTTCAACTTTTTTACTGTTTTGTTCTGAAAGACCAAGAGATGTTAAACTAAAAAGTGAGGAGTTCTTCCCCAATACTCTCATTACAATGTTCTCGCCATGGTTTGTTGGAAGAGTAGAGATACGAATATCAAAACCTTCATTTAAAAAATTATAGCTAAATGCTCCATCTTGAGGTACTCTTTGTTCTGATATATTTAAATCACTGAGAATTTTTAATCTTGCACAAATTTGAGCATGTAGCTTGAATGGCAATGAATAGTAATGGCTAAGCACTCCATCAATACGAAAAAAAACATTAGTAACTGAGTGTTCAGGTGTTATATGAATATCAGTAACATTATCTTTAATCGCATTATTAATTAAAAGATTTACTAAATTAGGTAAGTTTATCTCAACACCATCTACTGTTTGCTTAACAGCACTTCGTATCTCAGCTCTAATTGGATTAATCAATTCATTGTAGTGTATTTGTACATGTCTAGCTATTGCTTTTTTATCTCCAACTACAAACTTAACCTCTCTATTTGAAATTTTTTTAATATAATCTTGTGTTACAAGGTCATTAACATCTTGAGTTGCTACAACTATATGCTTTTCATCAATACTTATTGGTAATATATTTCGTGCTACGGCTATGTCTTGCGATATAATTTTTAAAACATCCGGTGATGGTATTATGTCATCAAGGTTTAAATATTCTAACTTATTTTGAAAGGCAATAGCCTCGGAAATTTCACTAGATGTTACTATGTCTAAATCTTGAAGAATTTCTCCCAAAAAACTTGGATTTGCTTTTTGAACGTCAAGGGCAATAGCAATTTGGTCTTTTGTTACAAAACCAAGCTCTTCTAAAATCATTCCAATTGGTCTATAATCTGTCATACATCATCCTTATTTAAGTGAAACTGAGTAACTTCTTATGTCAGAGTTCCCATAGTTATCTGAAACATTAATATCAACTCTATTTGCTTGTTCAGAATCTCCAAAATATATATCTAACATAAAAGAGCTACAAGAGTGATTTCTGTAATAGCTATCTAGTTTCAATGGCTGCAAAGCACCATTACATTTCACTCTAATGTAAGATGCAGATGTGATGTTTTCTGCTATTTTGGCTTGCCAAGTGTATGAGGTAGGTGTGTCGTCATCAGTGTAGATTGGTACACTCTTAGATATATTGATATCAAGCAACGGAATATTATTTGTTATTAATCTTAAACTATCTTTGCATTGAATACTGCTTTTTAATTGGCTTAAAGTTACCCAATCAACTACATCGTCATATTCATCTGATTGTTTGTCAATAGGAGTTGTATTATCGTCTGTTTGTATAAACGAGGCATGAATATTAACCACCCTAGGGGTACCATTAATGGTTGCAGTTTGCATATTATAGTTTGCTCCAGCAGAAGCTACTACAAAGGCTACATTATCAATAGTGCGAGCTGGCACGCTTGGATTAATTTCATTAGGACTGTTATCTATAACTATTAACTTTGTTGATGTATAAGTACAGATGTCATCATTAACTAAATCAGAGTCTGGAGAATATAGCATTATTGCTTGATTTCCTTTTACTGGTGAAAGATTTTTACTAAATTCACTTTGGTTTGGTAAATAAGAATTTTCTAATGCAGCACCTATTATCGCATTTTTTGCAGCAATTACATTCTCTTTGGCTTCATAAATTTTACTTTTTTCTCTCATAGATTTCACAGCTTTAAGAGAACCACCAACAATCAAACCAATGATTGTCAAAGTTATTGCCATTTCTATTAGTGTAAATCCGTGCTTTTTCATATCAGTTTCCTATTTGTACTAATCTTTGTTTAGTAATTTTATAAATCTGATTTTCAAAGTCTACTTTTTCAAATACCTTATTATAAAGTTTTTTTGCTTTTTGTTTATCATTTTGAATATCTGCACTTCTGGCATATGAATAAATTATATAAGGATTTGTAGGATTTTTTTCGTATGCCAATTTATAAAAAGATGAAGCTCTTTGCATATCATTTTTTCTCTCAAAATAAGTAGCAGTTAATAACATTAAAAGACCACTATTGTCTACTGAAATATAGGGTAAAAGATTACTATAGTAATCTTTTTGCAAGCTTTGTACCGCTCCGTAAGCATATGCATATAAAAATTTTGATTGATAGTGCTCTTTATCTATTAACTCTTTAGCATTTAACCAAGCTCCTCTTTTTCCATAAAGATAACATAAATTATTTTTAATTTTATTGTTACTGTAGCCAGATGCTGATAACATTTCATAGTACATAATTGCCTCATACTCATCTCCCCTTTTATATGCATCATTTGCTTTAAGAGTTATATTTGATTTAGAGATTTTAGGAACAGTTATAGTATTTTGACTTATTTCAATAGGTTCTTTTTTTATTGTTTTATTGTCTTTTATTAATTCTCTTTGCATTTGTTCTAAAGTCAATTCTGAAATATATGCTGTTTTATATCCCATATTTTGCATTGTAAAAACAAAAGGTTTTAAATATTTATATGATCTATCTTGAGCAAATCTTGCAACATAATATTCGCCAGATTTATATACATGTGTTTTATTTTGAAATTGACTATTCATATTTTCAACTAATTCATTTGCATATTTTAAATCTTTAGTGGTAAAAAGTTGAATAGTGTAAACAGGCGTATGTTTGTTAGCAACAGCTTCATTGTCGTTTGAAAAAGACAAATCATCTGCTAGCAAAGATACTAATGTAAAAACAGTAGCTAATAATATTTTCATTGTTCTTCTATATTTAATTTAAGTAGAATGATTAGTTCTCTTTTTTCTTCAGTGTATACAGTTCTGCTAAATAGTGCGCCAAGGTATGGAATGTCACCAAGTAGAGGTACGCTTTCTACTTTTTTATTTTTCACATTACTTATAAGTCCACCAATCATTACTAAATCGTTGTCTTTAGCATAAATTGTTGTACCTGCTTCTTTAATATTAATAACTGGCGCTGTGGCAACTGTAACACCATCTTCATCAACATAAATAGCGTTACTTTCTATGCTTGAGCTGACTGGAATGATATTTAGCATAATGTTTCCATTCTTCATAATACTGGGAGTAACACCCATTGTAATTCCATCAAGAATATCTCGTCTATCATATGTAATAGTTCGTGTTTCAGGAGATCCTGAGGTTGCAGGTGTAATTAAAAGATTTTTTTCCCAATAAGGGATAAGTTTACCAGATGTAATTAAAGCTGATTGTCCGCTTAAAACCTTGATTCTAGGGTTAGATAGCGTATCAATGTTTCCGGCTGAATCTAGAGCAGATATAATCGCAGAAAAATTATTATGATTGTAAGTCGCTACTCCGGCAGTAGCACCGCTAAGACCTAATGTTTGAGACATAGCTAGTGTATCTCCAGATGTTAAGATGCTTTTACCTAAGGCACTCCAGTCTACACCAAGAGAGTGTCCATTATTTAGAATAACTTCTAAAATTCTAGCTTGAATTACAACTTGTTGACTTGATTTTCTTTTTATAGAATTTATCATTTTTTCAATAGCATCAACATTGTGTTTTTTATCATATACCGTTAAAGTTCCAGTAAAGGCATTAAGTGCATAATTACCATCTTTGCTTAGAATAGATTTAATATTGTTTTCAATTTCTTCGTAAAAATTATTTGATTTTTCAGGATTATTAAATTTTAGTTTAAAGTTGCCTTTAATCCCTTGTGTAGAATTTAGTGTATCACCTCCTAATTCCGAATCAAATGATGTTGTTGAATGAACATAGGGAATATCAAAGTTTTTTCTTATAAATTGTTTTACATGTAACATATTGCCTTGTAAAACATAATAATTTCCAGAAATATTCATAATAATTTCCAGAACTTCTTCAATTAAAGCATCCTGAACAGACATAGTTATTGGAATATTTGTATCAATATCATTGTCAATAACTAAATTAAGTCCTGATGTTTGAGATAATAGGTATAAAAGTTTACTTAAGCTTGTGTTCTCAGCAGAAAATGTAATTTTTTCTTCACTAAAAATAGATGGCTCTTGATATACTGATGGAAGCATAATTTGTGGTATGTCACCATTTTGTTTTTCTTGGGTTGATTGAAAATCTTTTATCATTTCAGCCCCACTTACATCCTTTATTTTATAATCATCTTTACTTAAAGAATTAGTATTAATTGAACAGCCACTAAGTAATAGTATTGTTGTGATTAGTTGAACATATATAACCATTTTTGTTTCTCCTTAAATTGTAGTAGTACTCGTCTTTGCTCAATAGAAATAAGCTTAGCATTGTGTATTGTATTGTTTAACTTAACAATTTTTCCGCTAATGATAGCCATATCTTTCTTGGGAAAACTCATTTGTAAGATTAGTGGATAATCTTGCGATAGCTGTTTTGCTGGCTGTGTAGTAGTGTCCGTGTTGGAATCATTTTTTGATATTGCATTATAAAGTACATTATTACTTACCCATTGTGAATTTTTATTCCTATTTTCAACATCTTTAATAACTTTCATATATGATTCATTCTGAGCTTCTATTTGTAGATAAATTTCGGCTTTATTTTTCAAATTTTTATCAGCATACTCTTCATACACAGGAAAAAAATATCTTGCATGTTGTGCAATGGCGTCAGAAAATATATATGTTAATATTGCAATAATAAAAGGAAGCAGCAAGATTGTTATTTGACGATTGTCAAGATTCATTATTATCCCCTTTATATATCTGTAATATTTGAATTTCACCAGTAATTATTTTCTCTCTCACATTCAGCTCTTTAAAGCGTATAAAACCTTTTTGATATTGAATTTCGATAAGTGCTTTTAATTGTGCCTTATTATCCCTGTCTATTTCATAATACACATCTAGATGTTTTGATACTCCCTGATCATAAATATATTTGTTAACTTTAAAGTTAAGATTTTTAGCATTACTGTCAAAAAAACTAACTAAATTCTCTTCTGCAAGATAATCATTTTCTGGAAGAGATACTATAGATGGTTTTATATTGTCGTCAAGCCAAGTGTTGATCTGAGAAATTTTCTTTAATTTTCTTATATCTCTTATATGCTCTTTATTTATCTGAATAATTTTTTGTTGTTCACTCTCAAACCAAGATATACTGTTAAACAACATTGCAGATAGAGTTAAACTTAAAGTTATTATTAACGATTTAATTATCATAATTTTCTTTTTCTTTTTGAGTTTTGTATGTCAGTATTACTCATTTTTAGTGTGCTAATAATGGCATTAAACTCAAGTGTAGTGTAATCTGTTTTATTGATATTTTCTGCAGAAATAGAAGAGTTTATATCATTAAATAATTCATTGAATTTTTTTTCAAATCTATATAGCGATTCTAATGAACTAAACTGCTTTTTAAAAGTTATTTTAAAAGTTGAATTATCATTTTCATTTTTCCAATCTATTGATTCTGGTTTGCGTAGTTCTATCAATGGTCTTAAAAGTAAAAAAGTGTCAGATGGATAATCTTTCAAATATTTTTCTGCAATTTCAATATGTGTCCAACTTTTTTGAAGATCAACTTGTGAATATGTGCTTGTTCTTTGAATCATACTTAGTAAATTATTTTTATTTCCTTCGTATTTAACTAGAATATCTTTATATTGTGAATATGCATCGTACGCAAAATATAAAGTGGTGAAAAAAACTAATATTGAAAATATCAAACTTGCACGCACGCCTATAAGATATTGCCTTGCACTAATTATAAATGTTGGAATAAAATTAAATTTTTTATTTACAAAGTAATTTCCAAGAGGAAGTATATAGTGTTGAAATTCTTCGTTGGATAAACCTTTAAATTTTGTGTTTGGATACAAAACACAAATAGGAATATTTACTATTAAAGATATTTGTTCGCACACGACATTATCTATAGATATTGAACCACTTAATGCTATTAATGAAAATTTTACATCTCTATACTGTTGCCCAATATATGCAATCGTTTTATTAATTTCATTAATCATTGCATTATGACGCTCCATGGGATCGTCAACAACAATTGAACTAGCACGCACATATCCTACTAATTTGTTGTCTTGCACAGCTAAAATCATTATTTTATTTGCATGCGTGTAAACTGATAAATAGTTATCTGCTTTTATACACTTTTGCGATATAGAAAAAAGTGAATATCTGCTAATTGTCGCATTTTTTATCTCACTAGTATCATTAAAATATTGAAACATCTTTAAATATTCTTCTTCATAAACACCAACAACTTTATAAGTTGTTGTTTCATCCTGCTTATTTTTAGATAACTTAGTGTAATTCAGTAATATATTATTGCTAAATAGTAAGTTTTTTAATTTACTTAAAATTAAATTTTTTATAACTTTGTCGTTTTTAATTGCTGAAGCGATTGTAACTTCTTCATCTAAAATATTATCTTGAGTTGAACTGACATAAAAATTTTTTTTGTCAATTAAATAATCTTTCAATTCTGACAATTCTAAAACTTCATCTTTAATGACTGTAAAAAAACCATCCTTCTTGTCAATTGTTAAGACAGATGCAAAGTTATTTTGAATATTAATTGAATTAAAGAGCGCCATTTACATCTTTCTACATAATTTTTTGTATTATAACAGTTTAATTATTAATTAATTTTTTATGTACATTAAATAAATTTATAGATATTTTATTTTTAAGATATATTGAATAATTAAGTGTAAATAATATTTCTTTTAAAGATGTTTTTGTGCTGTGTTAGTGATTACAAAGTATAATACAAAAACAGTATAAATAATTGTTTATTAAAGGATTTAAAATATTAGTTTATCCCCATACGCTAGCGCTTTTAAAGAGTTTAAATGAAATATTTTAACGGGTTTTCTCTTAAAAATGAGGAGTATCTTTTTAAGAAGTTTATAAACTCATCTGAATATACTACATGTGGATTTAGCTACGGAGCCATTAAAGCATTAGAACATGTTAAGCAAGAGCTGTCTTGTTCCAATAGAGTTGACACCCTTGTGCTAATATCACCGGCTTTTTTTCAAACAAAAAATGAAAAGTTTAAGAGATTACAGCTACTGTCTTTCACTAAAAATACAAGCCAGTATATAAGGCAATTTGTTGATTTGTGTTTCTCTCCACATGAAAAGAAAATAGTTGAACAGACAAGCACTAAAAAAGAAGAGCTTGAAGAGTTACTGAACTATGAGTGGGATTTGCAAGAGTTAAAAATAATATCTCAAAAAGGTATAAAAATAGAAGTCTATCTTGGAAGTGAAGACAAAATAATAGATGTCTGCGGAGCAAGAGAATTTTTCTTACAAATTGCTACTGTAACTTATATAAAAAATGCAAACCATTTTTTACAAATAAATTAATAGGAAAATATATGAGTGAAATAAAAATAGGTGTTATAACAGCAAGTGACAGAGCAAGCAAAGGGATATATGAGGATATATCCGGTGTTGCGATACAAGATACCATGAAAGATTATTTATCCAGCGAATTTGAAATAGTTTATAGATGTATCCCCGATGAGCAAGATATACTTGAAGAGACAATGAAAGAGTTATGCGACGAAGCAGGGTGCTGTTTGGTTGTTACCACAGGAGGAACAGGCCCTGCGCTACGTGATGTCACACCTGAGGCTACTGAAAATGTTTGTCAGAAGATGATGCCAGGCTTCGGTGAACTTATGAGACAAGTTAGTTTGAAGTATGTGCCAACGGCTATTTTATCACGTCAAACAGCTGGCATAAGAGGAAAAAGTCTAATTATAAATCTACCGGGAAAACCAAAATCAATTCGTGAGTGTTTAGATGCAGTTTTTCCGGCAGTTCCATATTGTATAGATTTGCTTGAAGGTCCGTTTATTGAGACTAACGAGAGTGTTATTAAGGCTTTTAGACCAAAAGCTAAATAACCGCTCCGTTGTAATCACAATGTGTCTGGTTTTTGAGATGTTTGCTTGAATCAACTTGAATCAATATATGATTAAATCCAATATGTTCGAGTTTATGTTTTATACTATGTGTGATTTTTTCTATATTTGAAAGACTTAATTCGTCATCATCTAAAACTATGTGAAACGATATAAAGTTGAATTTTGAACTTGGTCTAGAGATATGTAGGTCATTATATTCTAGAATCGACTTATCACTCTTTATAATCTCATCCAAACTCTCTTGAGATACATCTGTCGTATTTACATCCATCAGTGATAAAAAACTTTTTTTAAGCAGTGGATATGAGTGTTTTAAAATGTAAATTGAGAAAATTATAGTTAATACTGAATCTATATAATAAATTTTAAAATAATATATAAATATACCTGCAACAACAACACCAACGGATATAAGAGCATCACTTAGCATATGTAAGTAAGCAGATTGAATATTTGCATCTCCATGGTGGTGGTGATTATGTTCATGAGAATGGTCGTGAGAATGGTCATGACCGTGATCATGTTCAACTCCAAGAGAGTGCAATATGTAGGCGCTGACACCATTAGCTATTACAGCAATTGTCCCAACAACTATCATATATCCAGGTTCTATTACTTCTGGATTTAAAAACCTATTTATTGATTCATAAATCATATATAACATAGTTATAAATAGAAACATCGTATTTGTAAATGCTGCCATCATTTCAGCTTTTATAAAACCAAACGTATATTTAAATGTAGTTTTTTTTGCTCCTAGCTTTATTGCCATATATGTAATTGCAATAGCTAAAACATCACCAGTATTATGTAAAGCATCAGCAATTAGAGCAAAAGAGTTTGAAATAATTCCAAAAAATATTTCAGAAATTACAATTAATGAGTTAAATATAATAATCCAAAATATCTTTTTTTCTTTACTCATTTTATCTCTTTTATATTATTTCATTGATGTTTTAATCATCATTCTTCTAAGATAAGCAATCTTTACTTGTAGTGGTAAACTCTTAGGGCAGACATCTTCACATCCTAAAAGTGACATACATCCAAATACACCATCTTCATTTCCGATAAGGTTATAATACTCTTCATCGCTTCTCTTGTCTCTTGGATCTAGGTGGTATCTTGCTACTTTATTAAGACCAACAGCCCCAATAAATTCTTGTCTCATCTGAATGGTACCACACCCTGCTACGCAGCACCCGCACTCTATACAACGTTCAAGTTCATAAATTTCATCAGCAAGTTCTGGCTCCATTCTCTCTTCGAGTTTATCAACATTTAATTCTTTTTCTCTATTGTGTATCCAAGTCTCTAGGTGCTGATTTAAGTAGCGCATCCATTGCCCGGTGTAAACAGAGAGATCACCTATAAGTTTAAATAAAGGGAGTGGTGCCAAAGATATATTTACACCAAGTTTTGACGTTAGTGTTTTACATGCTAAAGTAGGAGTTCCGTTTACAAGCATAGAACAACTTCCACAGATTCCAGCACGACATACAAAATCAAATTTTAGTGAATTGTCGTGATGCTCTCTAATCTCATTAAGCGCTATAAAGAGCGTCATACCATGTGCTTCTTCAATTTCAAAAGTTTGCATATGAGGAAAATCTTCTGGATCATTTGGATCAAATCTTAAAATACTTATTTTTAAAATTCTATTTTTTTCTTCACTCATACATTTTCTCCTAATCTTTCATTAACTCCCTGATATTTTTTTGGAAGTTTATCAATAAACGGCATGAGAGCATTTTGAATATCAAAACGAGATGCTCCCTGTGCCTCAAGTTTTTCTGTTATATCGTCAACAATTTTTTGTCTCTCTTGCGAATCCGGATGAGGGTTTGTCAAATCTTTTCCATAACCGCGAAAACCGGGAGGTATCTCCATTTTTGATATATCGATATCTTCATAGCTTACCGTTGGCAGTACTTGTTTTTCATCTTCCCAGCTTGTTATGGTTCTTTTTAGCCAGTTTTCATCATCACGTTCAAGATAGTCTTCTCTGGAGTGTGCCCCGCGGCTCTCTTTTCTTAGCAGTGCTCCATAAGCTACGCAAAGTGCTACTTTAAGCATTTTTTGAGTTCTGTACGCATTTACTAAAGCTGGATTTGCTGCTTTACTTTTGGAGCGAAAAACTTCTATGTTCTCACTTCTTTTTAGAAGTTCTGATAGTTCATCTACAGCATTTTGAAGGTCATCTCCATTTCTGAATATTCCAACTTTTTCCATCATAATCTCTTCCATTCTACGACGAAGAATATACGCATCCTCGCCATTCTCTTTTTTAAGAAGAGCCTCTAGTTTATCATCCTCAGTTTTTAATGCTTCTTCAACAACGGCAGTATTTATTTGTATGTCACTATCTTTGCTATCTAGATAATCAGAAATATATTCACCAACTAGCATACCAGCTACAACTGTTTCACTAACAGAGTTTCCGCCAAGTCTATTAAAGCCGTGCATATCCCAGCAAGCTGCCTCGCCACATGAGTATAAACCTTTTAGTGTTTGTGATTCACCTGTGAATTTTGTACGAATTCCACCCATTGAGTAATGCTGCGTAGGGCGAACGGGTATCCAGTCCACTGCAGGATCTATACCTAGAAAATTTTCACAAATCTCTTTTACTTCTCTAAGATTTTTTTCAATGTGAGCACGTCCAAGTATAGTTATATCTAACCATAGATGATCGCCATAGCGAGACTTAACGCCTTTTCCTTTTCTGATATGCTCAGTCATTCTACGACTGACAACATCACGAGATGCAAGCTCTTTTTTTTCTGGTTCATAATCTGGCATAAATCTATAGCCATCTTTATCAAGAAGCAGTCCGCCATCACCGCGACAACCCTCTGTAGTTAAAATTCCTACAGGAACAATAGCTGTTGGATGAAACTGTATGGCTTCCATATTCCCAAGTGTCGCAACACCTGTTTCTAATGCTATAGCTTGCCCTATGCCTTGACAAATAACAGCGTTAGTAGAAACGCTATAAATTCTACCATATCCGCCAGTAGCTATAGTAGTTGCTTTTGCAACATAAGCAACTAACTCACCAGTCATTAAATTTCTTGCGACTGCACCATAACAACGACCATTTTCATGTATAAGTGATATAGCTTCAAGCCTTTCATGAATTTCAATTTTATCTTCATGTGCCTTGTTGTCCATAGCATAAAGCATACTATGTCCAGTCCCGTCAGATGTGTAGCAGGTTCTCCACTTTTTAGTACCGCCAAAATCTCTGGCTGTGATAAGACCATGTGCCTCATCTCTTTCTGTGATAGTGACTTTTTTTGCATTGATTACAGATTGTCTGTCACCTCTTTGAACTCTAGTCCAAGGAACTCCCCATTGTGCTAACTCTCTAATTGCTTTTGGAGCACAGTGTGTAAACATTCTGGCAACTTCTTGATCGGCTCCCCAGTCACTACCTTTGATAGTGTCATTAAAGTGTACATCTTCGTTGTCGCCTTCGCCCATTTTAGAGTTGGCTAAAGATGCTTGCATCCCACCTTGTGCTGCTGCAGAGTGTGAACGCTTTGGCGGTACTAGTGTTAGTACAATTACATCATGTCCGCGTCCTTTAACTCCTGTTGCAACTCTTAATCCTGCAAGTCCACCACCAATGATTAGCGAATCAGTGTAAATTATTTTCATTGTTGTGCCCCTTGTTGAACAGTCTTTGTAACTTGATGATATCTCTCTCCGGCCTTATCTTTGTGCTCAATACCTATCTTGATATAAGCTGCTAAAGTTAAAAATCCTAGAGTAAGAAAAAATATTGTAATTGCATATTTTAGTTTACGCAGATTGTTTCTGCTTTTTTTAGTGTCACTGCCTTCAAACCATCCCCATTTTAGTGCAAGACGATATATACCTACAGAACCATGTATTTCTACTGCCAATAACAGTAGTATATACAGCGGCCACATCCACTCAGTTACAACACGATCAGCTGATGCATATGGACCAATTTCTGAAGGGTTTGTCATAATGATATAGAGGTGAACAGAGCCTAAAAAGAACATTGCAAAACCAGTGAAAACTTGCCAAAACCAAAGAGTAGTGTCAGTATGATTTAGCGATTTAATATGATTTTTCATAATCGCATATTTCTTATAATTTGATGGAAACTTTCGTAACGCAACTAGAGCATGTACTATAAAAATTATAAAAATAGCTCCTGCTGCAATTGTCACTATAATTGGATATGATTCTCCAAAAAAGTATTCACCTTCAAAAAACTTTGTTACGCTGTACATAACATCTTTTCCAAGTAATATTGTAGATACAAAAAACATGTGCGCCCACATAAAGAGTGCGAGTATAAGACCACTTGCACTTTGGATAAAGTCTAGTCTAGCCGGTATTTTATCTATTTTTATCTGCTTCATATTACCCCATATAATTAATTGTTTGAATTATATTGTTTTTTTTATTAAATACTAATTATTATCCCAACTGGACAGTGGTCTGAGCCGGTAATTTCGTCAAGTATAAAAGCATCTTCAAGATTCTCACATAAATCTTCACTGATAAAGAAATAGTCAATTCTCCATCCAATGTTTTTCAATCTTGCTCCTGAACGGTAAGACCACCAGCTGAACCTATTTGTTTCATCACCATTGACATATCTAAAAGTATCTATATAGCCATGCTCTATCAGTTTATCTATCCACGCTCTCTCAGCCGGCAAAAAACCAGATGTTTTAGAGTTTGCTTTTGGATTACTAAGATCTATCTCTCTGTGAGCAGTATTAACATCTCCACATATGATTATGGATTTTCCTTCTTCTCTTAGTTTTTCGCTGTAAGATAAAAAATCATCATAAAATTTCATCTTATGGGCTAACCGTTCATCATCTTTTTGACCATTAGGAAAATATATGTTAAAAAGCACTATATCTCCATAGTGAGTTTCAACTATTCTCCCCTCGCTGAGGGTGTCAATATCTCTACATGTAGAGTTGTAGTCACTTTTAATTGAACTATAAGTCATAGTCCCGCTGTAGCCTTTTTTTGTTGCAGAATTAACTAATGTATCGGCATATTTTTTATCAAATAAATCAATAGGTATCTGTTCTTCTAGCGCTTTTATCTCTTGAAGGCATAAGATGTCTGGATTTCGTTCATCAATCCATTTAAGAGCCTCTTTATTGCCTACAGCACGAATGCCATTGACATTCCATGAGATTATTTCTATTGAGTTTGACATTATTTATTCTTTTTTTATTGATGTGTTTGTTTGTAGGTGAAAAGCACCGAGGTGCGTGAGTCTTCTGCTGAGAAAAACCAAGCGCTAGTGCAACTAAAGGAATTGCTTCCTTTAGTGTGATAAATTATATAAAGTTTACTTCTGCAACGTGATGCTTAAGGCCAAGTTCCTCGGAGCTACATCCAAGTGCAAGACCAACCATTTGTTGCATATGTAAAACTGGAAGCTCTACTTCACGACCTATAGCTTTTGAAGCATGATCTGCCTGAGTATCCAACTTTAGATGACAAAGTGGACATGGAGTTACCATCCAGTCAGCATTTTGATCAACTGCGCCAGCTATTGCGTTGCCTGTTAAGACCGCAGCAGTATGAGGAGCTTGAAGCTCTACATGGAAACCGCAACATTTATTTTTTTGTTCATAATCAACATTCTTACCACCACAAGCGATTATTAAATCATCAAGCGAAGTGGGGTTATAAGGATTCTCTTTTGTTTTATGAGTCTCATTTTGAAGCTCTGAAGGGCGAATATTATGACAGCCATAAAATGGTGCAATGTTAAATTTGCTAAGTGGAGTAACAACCATCTCTTTTAGTTTATCAAGGCCAAAATCATCAATTATTGCATATAAAAAGTGAGTGATAGTGGAAGTACCTTTGTACTCTAATCCAACTTCATTTAGCTTCTCATTAACCTTAGCCTTTAGCTTTGAGTTGTGATCTAATCGGTGCTTAGTCATGGCAGTATTAAGTTGACATGTATTACATATAGTTACCATTGTTAAGCCGTGCTTTTCAGCATAAGCAATATTCCTAGCATTTAAAACTAAAGATAAAAAATCGTCAAAGTCTTGAAGATGAGAAGCTCCACAGCATGAAGCTTCTGTTAATTCAATTAACTCAATATTAAGTTTTTTTGCAACAGCATAAGTTGACATTAATTGCTCTGGAGTACTCTGTTTTGCTGTACAACCAGTAAAAAGTGCGTATTTTAATTTTTTCATCTATTTACTCCTAGAACTTTACTGTTGATGATGATTTTATAAGTTGTTGAATCTCATCTAAATTATCAGATTTTGGTATTGCCCATGGCATAACAATTTTGCCTTTTCTAAACATCTTAAGTGCAACAGGGATGTGCTTTATAATAGCCGGTCCTTCAGAATAAAGAACTAATCCACCCTCATCAAGTACGCCATGTTTAGCGATTGAGTGTTTAAACCCTACTGCATGACGAGTTGCTACATTACTAGTTGCAACTCCCTCTTTAAACAGCATTTGGTGTAGTTTAGTAATCTTGTCTATCGGATTCACCTCTTTTGGACAAACCTCTGCACACTCAAAACATTTAACACAATCCCAAAGACCTTGTTTCTCTTCATGTAGTTCTTCAAGTCTTGTAATATGGGCATCATCACGAACATCTGCCTCAAAACGGTAAGCTTTTGCAAATGCAGCAGGACCAAAAAAGTCTTCGTTTACTTCAACAACAGGACAAGCATAGTGGCAAGCGCCACACTGAATACATAAATCTGCGTCATTTAACTCATCAGCTTGTTCTGGAGTAACAGCACACTCCATTTCTGGATGTTCATCAATATGAGATATTAGATATGGATGAATAGCATCGTGCTTTTTCCAAAAATCACCCTTATCGATTATTAGATCTTTAACAGCTCTTTTTATACTTAGTGGCTCAAGTGTTAAATCAGTTCCAAACCAATCTATCATAGTAGTCATACTCTCTTTACAAGCAAGAGTTGAACGACCATTTACTTTAATGGCACATGCACCACAAATACCGTGACGACAGCTGCGACGATATGAAAAACTACCATCGAAATCCCATTTAATTCTATTTAATATATCTAAAACAACTTCTTCTGATGTAACTTCCATAGTGTAATTTTCATAATATGGAAGGTAATCATCACCAGCATTAAAACGAAATACTCTGAAGTTTACTTTTTGTGTAGTTATTGAATGTGTACTCATAAGTTCTCCTTAGTATGTTCTTGCTTTAAGTTCATGTTTGCCAAGTACAACATCCATGTAGTCAAGTGTAATATCGCCATTTTCAGACATGTAAGCCATAGTGTGCTTTAAAAACTCTTCATCATTTCTAGTGTCAAAGTCTTCTCTGAAGTGAGCACCACGACTCTCATTTCTAGCTATTGCACTCTCAACAATAAAAGCAGAATAGTCAATCATATGACCAAACTCTATTGCTTCTTGCAGTTCTGTATTAAATATTTTTGATTTATCTTTTATTCTTATATCTTTAAATCTTTGGCGAAGTTCTTTAACTTTTGCTACTGCTATTTCTAAAGTATTTTTTGTTCTGAATGCACCGGCATTAGCTGTCATACACTGCTGTAACTCTTCTCTTAAATTTGTAATTGTTTCTTTACCATTATTGTTTAAGATAAAATCAATCTCAGCAAGTGCTGTTTTTGCATCTTCTTGTGTTGCAACACGCAGTTCAATATTTTCAACTTCTGCAGCCATTGTTTTACCAACATAGCGACCAAAAAGAAGAGCTTCAAGTACAGAGTTTGCACCTAAGCGATTGGCACCATGAACTGAAACACAAGCACATTCACCAGCTGCATAAAAACCTTCAATAAATTCAGTATTATTTTTACGAACATTTCCAGCTATGTTTACCGGAATTCCGCCCATAGAGTAGTGTGCAGTTGCTGATATAAGAATAGGCTCTTTAATCATATCAAGACCTAAGAAAGTGATTGCCAAGTCACGTAGCTCAGGTAGCCTCTCCATAATTAAATCTTTACCAAGGTGAGTTACGTCTATGTAAACTGCATCTTTTCTTGGTCCTACACCGCGACCTTCTCTGATTTCATTGAGAATTGCACGACTTACAACATCACGAGATGCAAGCTCCATAGCGTTAGGAGCATATTTTTCCATAAATCTTTCACCAAGAGAGTTAAATAACTTACCACCTTCACCGCGAGCAGCTTCAGAAATTAAAACACCATTTCCTGAAAGTCCTGATGGATGAAACTGTACAAACTCCATATCTTCTAGAGGGAGGCCATGGCGAGCAACTATAGAGAGTCCATCGCCTGTATTTGCATGTGCATTAGAGTTTATTTTATATGAACGTGCATATCCGCCAGTAGCAAACATCACAGATTTAGCATTAAAAATTGCCATTTGCATATCACGAATATTAAAGGCTACAACACCTGAAACTTTACCATCTTTATATATGACATCTGCTGCATACCATTCGTCCCAAAACTTTACACCTGAACGATGAGCTTGCTCATAAATAGTTTGGAGCAGTGTTAATCCAGTTCTGTCTTTTGCATAGCAGGCACGAGGTGAAGATTGTCCACCAAAAGGTCTTTGAGCAATTTTTCCATCAGCTGTACGGCTAAATGCTGCACCCATTCTCTCAACCCAGCGAATAGTACCGGGAGCTTTTTCACACATAAAAGCAACAGCATCTTGATCAGCTAAATAATCAGAGCCCTTAACTGTGTCAAATTCGTGAAGCTCTACACTGTCCTCATCACTAAATGCTGCATTTACGCCGCCTTGAGCTGCCCCGGAGTGGCTTCTGAGAGGGTGTAGTTTTGTTATGACAGCAACTTTTTTCCCTGCATTTTGTAGTTCTCTTGCTGCTGCGCAGCCAGCAAGACCAGCTCCAACAATAACTGCATCGTAAGTATAAATAGGAATACTCATCTAGCTTTCCTTTGTTAATTAAAATATTTTGGATTGTACAATTATTACCCTTTGTAACGCATAAAAAGATCTTATATACTCCATTTTGTTACCTTTTGAGACATTATATTTTATATATTGTTGTTATTATTTTGTGATATACTCCTCTCTTATTTTTAATATAATGCTAGAAGGAAAATTATGATTAAAGAACTACATGTAGAACTCTTTAGGTTTGATTCTAAGGTTGATTATCTCCCTTACTATAAAAAATACACCATAGAGTATAAGCAAAGAGACACTATCTTGAGTATTCTCAATAAAATAAACAATATTGAAAAATTTAGTTTTGAGCCTACAGTTGATTTTAATCTAAAAATAAATAATCTTTATATGAATGCAAATGAATTTATTGTAAATATAGTTGATGCAACTTCAAATGAGTTTATCATCGAACCTATTAGTATATATAGAGCTACAAGAGACTTAATAATAGATAAGAAGGATTTTCTAGAAAAAATTGTTTCATTTAAAGAGTATGTAACCCCAATGGACATGGATGAGTATGCGAAAAATTATGAATTGGATTATTATGCTTCAAATACATATGATATAAATAGAGATTATATTGGAGACCATTCGCTGCTTATAGCCAGTGATATTATTGAACAAAATCCTGAGTTGAAACAAGATATTTTAAGTAAAATTTCTAATGCAGACAATGGTATCTGGTATCATACATCACTTGAAAATAGAGTTTTTAATTATGACATAAGTAAAGAGCATAGAATAAAAACACTTTTATCAATGTTGCCAAAAGTTACTTATTCAGGAATTAGTGCATCTGTAAATACTAAAACACATAGTGCAGATATTTCTCAATATTTCAATGGTTTTAATATTGCATCTTTTGATGGTTTAAATAAGAACTCTGCAAGCGCTATGATAAAAGAATCAAAAGCTAATTATGTTGATATAAGCCTAAAATATGAAGATCTGGCGCCATATTCAACATTGGTTAGTAAAGACTTTTCACTTAAGATAGCCGGTAATATTTTAATTCAAGCCAAAGACGAAAATGCTGATTTTATTATCGTAAGGGGCAAAAGCGATGTTATGTTGTTTGATGGTGAGCAAAAAAGAATAGAAAAAGCAGTAGGAAGAGAGATTAACCTTCCCGTTATATCTCAGGAGCAGTTTGTAAAGTTGCTGCAAGGAGAAAAAGACAGCTCACTGCTGGGTTTTGATAAGCATAAAGTTAAAGTCTCATTTTTATAAAAAAGTTTTTGCTTTTAGAGTTCACTTTTAGCCAAATCTTTTATTTGACATATGCTGCAAGTTCCTTGTTCTTTAGCAAATTCTAAAACTTTTTTTGCTTCTATTATGGAGTTTTCAAGAGAGACATTGTTTGGTTTAACAACGAACCCGCCACTCACTGTTATCTTCACTGTTCCTGTAGTTGGTGATTGCAGTCTTAATTCAGAAATACTTTGACGAATAGCCTCAATATCTTTAAATGACTGCTCCTTTTTCTCACGTGAAAGTATTATAGTAAATTGGTTGTAATCAGTTCTTGCTATAACATCCAATGCCTGTTCATGCAGAGATATTGTAAAAGCAACTTTTTTGAGTATAGTTTGCACAAATTCCTGTGGATAGACTCTGTTTGTTTTTGAAAAATTATTAATCTCAATAATAGTAATGGTTGTAAAATTTCCATCCTTTACACCTTTTTTCTCAGAGTATGCGTTCATCATTCCTTTATGATTATTAATACCTGTAACTGGATCTATCATTGACGGATTATCGGCTGTAACTGGTTTTCTAATCATTCTTAAAGCGATAGCATCAACTTCTTCTGAAAATATTACATAATCTTTTTTATTCACGTTGTATAAAAACAGTAAATCTTCGTATATGGCATTAAACTTTTTTCTATAAAAAATCAATGCTAACAAGATTATAACAAATGATACGTAAGTGATATTTTTATATATATAAAATTTTTCTTTTGAATATATTATGCTTTTGAATATTATAGAGTCAATTTTATTGTAAAGCAGGTTGAAGTTTTCATCTAGTTCATCTTTTTTAGTGTTGGTTGTGTAATAGTGACGAGCTTTTATATTAAATGAAGTTGTTAGAGTGCTTAGTTCATTTAAATCTGCAAGATACTCATCTTTATTTGAGAGTACATATTGTTCTGTAAAATTATATCTATACAAGTTATGTAGTTTCTCTATTTCATAGTGCAGTTGCGTGCTTTTACCATTAAACTGTATTAATGCTAATTCTATGTCATCTTTAGAAAAAGTGGTTAAAGTTGATATGATATGTTTTTGATTGTTTAGATTGTCTATTTTTGTGAAAGTATTACTATGATCTATAGCGACTAATACACCACCAGCGGCAAGTAAGGTGATTAAAAATAGAAATAGTATTAAGTTATTGAAAATGTTTTTTATAGATTGTTTCATGAAGTTTTCCTAAAAAATGGTATAATGTACCTTATTTTATATCTATTGGCTTTAATACTAACTTAAAGCCACTGTAAGAAGTTTTATTGAATCTAGAAAATTATTTTATATCACAATTTAAGAGTAAATATATTGGTGATGATGGGGCTTTGATAAAACAGAATGTTTATTCAAAAGATGCTTTTTTTGAAAATGTGCACTTCAAGCGTGAGTGGATGAGTTATTATCAAATAGCTTATAAGGCAATGATAATAAATATTTCAGATGCAGTTGCCATGAATGCAAAACCAAAATATGCACTATTGAGTGTTTCTATGCCTCGCAGCATTACTAAAACACAGATGAGAGAGCTATCATCAGGCTTTAAAGATGCTGCGTCCAAATATGCAATTGAAATAATAGGTGGAGATACTATAAGTAATATTAAGCTCGATATTACTATAACGATTGTTTCACAAACGAATAGACCACTTTTGAGAAGTAATATTAAAGAGGGATATTTAATCGCTTTTACTGGAGAGCTTGGTAGAAGTAAAAAAGATTTAAGAAAGCTTATGAATTTAGGTAAAATTAATAAGAAATCTAAGTTTGTAGATATAAAACTAAGAGATAAATTTTTATCAAATTCAGAGCGATTTTTAAGCTCAGGAATGGATATCTCAGATGGTCTGTTTAGTGACTTAGATAAGCTTGCATCAGTAAATAGAGTAGGGTTTAAATTTAATAAAAACATATCAAAATCTATTGGATGCAGCGGAGAAGAGTATGAAATGTTGGTTGCATTTGACAAAAGAGATAAAAAAGCTGTTTTAAGACGGGCAGAGCAGAGCAGAACGCCACTAAATATTTTTGCTAAAAGTGTAAGAAAGAGATATGTAAATTGCTGTAAAGCGAATCATTTTTAAATAAGGATTATAAAAGTATGGATAGATTTTATTCGTTAAACCACTCTAGTATTGAGTTTCATTTTAAGCAAACACCTAGAGATTTTGTTGTTGAAGAATTACCACTTTATGAGTTTTCAGGCGAAGGCGAGCATCTTGTATTATTTGTAAGAAAGAAAAACCTCTCTACACTTGAACTTGTAAGTATGATTGCTAAATATTTAGGAATTAAAAATAAAGAGATAGGTTACGCAGGTCTTAAAGACAAGCATGCTATGACTAAACAATATATATCCTTGCATAAAAAATATGAAGAAGCAATGGATAATTTTTCACATGAAAATATAAAGATTTTATCAAAAGCATATCATAATAATAAGATTAGAATAGGGCACTTAAAAGGTAATAGATTTTATATCATACTTAAAAAAGTAAATCCAACTTCTGCTCAAAAAATAGACGAAGCTCTTAAAAATATTTCTAAATTTGGTATGCCAAACTTTTTTGGTTATCAACGTTTTGGAAATGACGGTGATAATCATATAGATGGTGAAAAAATAGCTAAAGGTGAAAAAAAAGAGCGTAATCCGAAAATAAAAAAATTACTTATAAATGCTTATCAGAGCCATCTATTTAACCTATGGCTAAGTAGAAGATTAGAGATAAATACTCTTATCCAAAATTTTGAAGCCAAAGAGCTAGAATCACTTTTGAATATGACAAACGATGAATTAACAAAAATGAAGTCTCAAAAACATCCATTTAAGCTCATTAGAGGTGACATAATGGAACATTATCCACATGGCAGGCTTTTTGATTTTGATGGGCAAGAGGAAGATTCTAACAGGTTTAATGATAAAACAATATCCCCCACAGGTCTCTTATGCGGTGGTAAGGTTAAGATGTCATCAGACTCTGCCGGAATAATAGAAAAAGATTACAACGATGAAATTAATGTTGACGGTGCAAGAAGATATGCTTGGGTTTTTCCTGAAAAAATAGAGGGCAGGTTTAAGAAAGAGGAAGCTCAGTATGAGTTAAACTTTTCTCTTCCAAAAGGGTCATATGCAACGGTTCTTATAGAAGAGTTAGCAAAGCGAAAGCTTATTTAAAAAAATAAATAATCAGGATAAATATATATGAGTAGACATATAACTTCGGCAATTTCACAAAGTTTTGCAAAATTTGCAAATAAAGAGTTTTCAAAAACAATTCAAAATTTTATAAATAATTCCTATGTAAATTTAATGGGTTTAGATATGAGTGAATTTAATTCACCAAATACTTATAGCAGCTTAAATGCTCTTTTTACGAGAAAGTTGAGAGAAGATAGAATATATTCACTAGATGCAGATGATTTCATATCCCCTTGTGATTCTCTTATATCGGAGTGCGGAGAACTACAAGAAGAGTATGCGCTTCAAATTAAAGGAATGAGGTATAAATGTGATGAGCTTTTAGGTGATAATTTTTCTCAAGAAGAGAAAAACAGAGTTCACAATGGAACTTTTGTAAACTTTTATCTTTCACCAAAAGA
Organism: Candidatus Sulfurimonas baltica; assembly: GCF_015265455.1. NCBI lineage: Bacteria > Pseudomonadati > Campylobacterota > Epsilonproteobacteria > Campylobacterales > Sulfurimonadaceae > Sulfurimonas > Candidatus Sulfurimonas baltica. The sequence continues at coordinate 1,031,371 of NZ_CP054492.1, forward strand.
TTACCATCGTTATCATATTCCTACAAACCTCAAAGTCCTTAAAGCTACACATATTCCAGGTAAATTTTACCCTGTAAATATTCCATCTCTTAAAAAGAGAGTTAACCTTTTTATAGAAAACGAGAGAGTAGTTTTGATGTGTGAAACTGTATCTAAAAAAAGATTTTATATTGTGCTAGTAAGTGCGTTAAACGTCGGTGTTATGCAAGTTGCTTTTGAGGCAAATATAAAAACTAATGCCGATGCACTTAAGAGCAGTACCTATAGTTATAGTGATTTAAATCTTAACAAGGGTGATGATTTTGGTTGTTTTGAGATGGGATCGACTATAGTAATATTAGCCGAAAAAGGGATGTTGGAATTAAATATTAAAGCTGGCGATAATGTTAAGTATGCTGACACTATCGCAAAAGTTAATTAATTATCTTTAATAATAAGTTTTGTTAGTAATTTACCATCTTCTTGGTAAATCTCTAGTTTTGTGTCTATTGGATTTTTCCCTTTTCTGAGACTTCCCTGCACAGAGTGAAGAACATGTGCAAATTTTTGAAACATAGGGACAATTATAAAGCCAATTTTTTCATTTCTAACTACATCAGCAAGCAAATCCACAGCACAGTAATAAATAGTTTTATTTATTGAACGCTGAATCATATAGTCACTCATGATTTTTATATTGTTTTCTAGTGTTTTTTTATCTTCATCAGTTAATATAGTATTTTCTTCAGCTCTTTTAATATCATGGTCTATTTCTTCTTGTGTAGTTTGGCGTTTTTCTTCAATTAATGAGCTTATTTTAGGGCAATACTTCTTTAATTCCTGATATAAGTCACCAATAGATAACCTGGAAGTATCTGTCTGGTATGTATATATTTTATCTTTTATATAGTTGTGATTTAGAGACTTTAGAAGCTGAACGACAATATTTAGATAGACAAACTTGTCTTCCTTATTATTGTCAAAATCGATGCCAGTGTGTGAAATAATTGGTTTTGGACCAACATATTTAATCTCCATAATAACTCCTATTTTATATTATTACTTGTTAAATCGGCATTTATTATTAAACATTAAATCTAAAGTGCATTATATCTCCGTCTTGCACGATATACTCTTTGCCTTCTAGTCTCATCTTTCCAGCTTCTTTAGCTTTAGATTCTCCACCAAGTTCTACATAGTCATTATAAGCTATAACTTCTGCACGAATAAAACCTTTTTCAAAATCGTTGTGTATAGCTGCTGCCGCTTTTGGTGCAGTAGAGTTTTTACGAATAGTCCAAGCACGTACTTCTTTAACACCTGCAGTAAAGTAACTCATAAGTCCAAGTTTATCAAACCCTTTATGGATTATTTGTTCTAATCCTGATTCTTCAACGCCGAGATCGTTCAAAAATTCTTGTGCTTCATCTTCTTCAAGACCGATTAATTCTTCTTCTATTTTTGCGCATAACTTGATAATCTCACAGTTGTTTTTAGAAGCGTGCTCTTTAAGTCTGATAACATAATCATTATCCTCAAGTAATCCATCTTCATCAACATTGGCACCATACATTATCTCTTTGTTGGTTAAAAGTCTAACTTCATTATTGAGTTGAATATACTCTTCTGTATCTTTTTTTACGAAATTTCTTGCTAAGTTTCCATCAGCTAAAAATTCTAAAAGTTCTTCGGCAATAGTTAAAATAGCTTGAGCATTTTTATCAAATTTTGCTTGTTTTTTCAATCTGTCTATTCTGTTTTGTAATACTTCTATGTCAGCAAGTATTAGCTCACCCTCAATTATGTCAACGTCTCTTAAAGGGTCAATATTCCCTTCATTGTGAACGATGTTGTCATTGTCAAAACATCTAACAATTTGAAGTATAACTTCTGTTTCACGAATATTTGATAAAAATTTGTTTCCTAATCCTTCACCCTTACTAGCACCTTTAACAAGACCAGCAATATCTACAAAGTCAAGTGTTGAGTATTGAATTCTCTCAGGATTAACAATTTTAGCAAGTTCTGCCAGTCTTTTATCTGGAACAGGAACTACTGCTTTGTTTGGCTCAATTGTACAAAAAGGATAGTTAGCTGCCTCTGCATTTTGTGCTTTTGTTAGTGCATTGAAAGTTGTTGATTTACCTACGTTTGGAAGTCCTACTAGACCTATACTTAAACCCATTTTAGCCCTTTTTATAATAAAAAAATAATTATGCAATAATATCTTAAGTATGCAAAAATAACTCTTATGAGTAAAATATATTTCAATGCTATTCCTGTGCTATGCAAATTAGATAAAATATATCAATTATATTTAAAGGTTGTAGCATGAGAAACATTAAAATATTTAGTTATGGAACACTCCAAAAGAGTAAATTTGCTAGAAATAGAGAACATAAAGAAGCAACCCTTACTGGTATGTACGAGATTATGGAAGGAGACTTTCCACTACTTGTGTATACACATAGAGGTAATAAAACTATAAATGGCATTTTATTTGAAGTTACACAAGATGAAATAGATGAAATAGATGATTATGAAAGTTTGCCACATTTGTTTAAAAGAGAAGAAAAAACGATTGTATTGACTGACGGTACTAAAGAAACGGCATGGGTTTATTTGCTAAATGATTAAGAATAATTTGCTGGATTAATTTACATTCCTTTAATTAACTCAGCTTCAATCTTTTTGGCTTCATCGTCTTGTTTATATATATAAATAAAATCAGATTTACCATGTAAAACATTAGTGTAAATTTTACGCTGTGGTAGTATTGTCACAAATGGCATTTTAGACTCTCTTGCAAATCGCATGTTAACACCAAGCCCATTACTTAAATGCATCTCTCCAGCAAAAACAATAAGTTTATCTTTGCTCGAGAGCAACATGTTTTTTGCTATTTTAGCACTCTCGTTTGCCATTTTACTGTCCCATGCTACCTGAACCCGATACATTCTATTTATACACTCTGAAGTGCTTTGAGTGCCTCTTGCTTGTTGACAATGATTGAAAAATGGTGATAGAAATTCTTTATGTGCAAATACATCTAAATCAAGTGTGTCGAAAAAATTTCTTTCCTCCGTGCTCATTTGAGAAATATTTTTATTTGAAATAAGTTTACGCTGTGTTTTTGATAGATTAATTCCGTAAAGTTTCCCTTTTGTTTTAATGATAGAGTGGTATATTGGTGAAAAAAGATTAAATTTAAAGTACTTTCTTTTTTCCCAGTTTATTTTTTTAGTAAACTCTTCATCATTTAGTAATCCATTTGCATAATCGTCCAAAATATCATTGTCCGCAGGTGTAAACCACTCGTTGGCAAGATGAATTCGGTAGCCTTTCTTAGATAGACTGTAGATTATATCCGCAACATTTTCATGGTGCTTTTTACTACTATGATGATCTCCTATAAATATTACTTTATAGGGTTCAAGTCTCTCAATAAACTCTTCATGGTTTATGCATTCGGCACTTTTTAACGAATAGATACCCTCTTTACAATCTAGTGAATGATAGAGTTGCTTTGGAGTAATTGGCTCTGTACACCCAATAAATAGCATAGATATAAACAATGTTAAAATAAATTGCATATTGATTCCTTGTATAACTATTTTTTAGCCTCAGGCCCTCTTTTATATTCTCTTTTGTTATGACAAATTGGGTTACAAGAACCGCCATCTATATTTTTCATATAGTTTAAAGAGAATTTTGTACCTGCAAATGTTGTTTTATCCTTAAGCAGAGGTATTTGCTCTTTTACGGCATGAAATTCATGACAGGTTCCGCATACAATCGAAGATTTCTGTACATGTACGGTATGAAGATTTTTATCATTTCTTCTAAAATTTGTAAATGTTGTTGTAAATGCCTGAGTTATTTTTTCACTGTCGTGACAAATAAAACAGAAATAACTCTCAGGTTTAAATTTTTCAATACTTTTAGAAGGGTAAGGGCCCTTTAGCATTCTATGATTATCAGAACCATGTGGATTGTGACACCCAACACAATTTCCAGTTATTATTGGACCATGCCACTTAGTGTTATTTTCTAGATGCTCTTTCATATTTAGAAGCATTTTACCGTCTTCATCTCTCTTTAGCGGTTTGTTGTGACATGAAAGACATAAATCTTTAGATGTTGGAGCTTTTAACATTTTTGGTCTATTTGTACCGTGTGGATCATGGCAAAAGAAACATCCGCCATCTTCTAAAAATATCGCACCATGTTTATTTTTAACACTGTTAATCCACTCTTTTTTTTCTGTATGACAACTTAGACACAGATCTTTTCTTTTATCATGTTTTAGTCTAAATTGACGTTCACCGGAATGTGGGTCGTGACAGCCTGTGCAGCCTCTTTGTTTAATAGCAGGGTGCTGATATTTATCTTCGTAGTAAGTAGTTCTTTTTGAAGAGTGACATAATATACACATTTCAGGAGATTCTTTTATTCTAAGAAGATCTTTTGTATCAGTATTAACATTATGACATGCAGTACAAGTTCCTATTTTTACAGGCATGTGGAAGTATTCGTTTCCTTCACGCATATCATGGCATGTATCACACTTGTTTTTAAGTTCCTCTTTTGAATGTTTGTAAACTTTTTGAGTAGTTTGGAGTTGTTTATTTTCAGCTTGTAAATAACTCCAAGCCATTAAAATTATAATAGGTATTACGAATATTGAATGTTTCATTTTCTCTCTAATTGTTTGTTTTATTGTCGGTTATATATTTTTCAAGTAGTGAGTCACCATACGTACGCCGGCACCTGTTGCACCGTATACGTTACAGTCCCATGGAGTTTCTGTGTAAGCAGATCCAGCTATGTCAAAATGCATCCATTTATCTTTCATGTCATCTTGTATAAACTTATCTAAAAAAAGTCCGGCTGTAATAGCTCCACCATATGGTTTTGAAGATGTGTTGGAGATGTCTGCTATTTCACTTTTTAGAAGTTTTTTAAGATGTTTATTAAATGGTAAGAACCCTACTAACTCACCAGATTCAGTTCCGGCTTTTAAAAAGTCATTTTTTATCTTATCTGAATGCCCCATAACCCCGGTTGTGTACTGACCTAGGGCAACCATACATGCACCGGTAAGTGTAGCAAAGTCAAATATATAGTCAGCTTTTATCTTGTCTTGAGCATAAGCCAATACATCTGCTAAAACTAATCGACCTTCGGCATCTGTATTTCTAACCTCTATAGTAGTTTTACTTCTTGATACTAATATGTCGTCAGGTTTGTATGCGTTTGCCCCAACCATATTCTCAACCGCACCAATAAAGGCGTGAATTTCAACTTCAAGCTTCAATTCACTTGCTGCTTTTATCATCCCCATAACTGCACATGCTCCAGCTTTATCCATTTTCATAGTTACCATGGCTGTTGGAGCTTTTAGGCTAAGTCCGCCACTATCATACGTTAGACCTTTTCCAACAAGAGATATTATTTTTTTAGGGTTGGCAGGTTTGTATGAGAGGTGTATTAAAGCACTTCCATGAACAGAGGCACGACCAACAGCCAGCATAGCACCCATGTTCTCTTCTTCTAACTCTTTTTCCTGAAGGATACTGCACTCTAGTGAGTTGTCAGCTGCCAATTTTCTAGCTACTTCTACCATAGATTGTGGGTGCATCTCTTGAGGTGCTGTGTTTACAATGTCACGTGTAAAACATGTAGCTTTTGCAACAATCATACCTTCATTGAAAGTGTTTTCAAGTTCTTCAAAATTTAATTCATTTGATGCTATTGAAACATCTTTAAGTGTTATCTCTTTTGGCTTAGATTTATAATCATTAAATTCATAACCACCTAAAACAATACCCTCAACTATAGCAGGTAGTGTAGAATTAGAAATAGCACTTAGCTTAGCACTTTCATAGTTAGAACTCTTAAGTGCTTTAATCATGCTAACCGTAGCACTTCTTACATCTTCACTGTTTTTGCTTTCAACACCACAAAGAAGTAAACCTTTTTCATGTAAAAAACATATAGAGTCTTGTTCTGCTTTAAAGCCGGCTAAGTTTAGTAATTTGTACTCTGCATGTAGAGATAATTCATCTTCAGTTAAAAACTCAACTAAGATATTCGCTGATATATCTGATATATTTTTATTTAGTATTTTTGTGTTCATATTATTCCGTAAGAGGTTAATTTTAAAAAATAATAATATCCAAAAATGTATAAAGAAGAGTTGACATGTAGTTTAATTGGGAGACAATTTAGTTTTTAACTTATGTCTTTAAGTTTTACATAACAATCGTTTAAAAGTGTAGATTTAATTGAGGTCTATTTTATATTTATGGTCGCGTAACGGCAGATAATGTTTTACAGCTCAAAGTGTGCAAATGCACCTTCTACACTTAACACATTTTTATAGCTGGTATTTGTAATTCTTACATTTTTTGTAGTTAAGTCACACACAGCGATGCGAAAATTTTGACCCATATATGGCTCAACAATGCATATTATCTTATCTTCGATTTGTCTTGTTGCATGGATGATACCTTTTAGAGTGTGAAAAAAGTACTTTGGGTAACTAAGTGGTGTAATCTCAATAACATCTGCAGTTCTTTTTTTGTCAAGACTCTTTGCAATAATACTAGCATCTTCAAGGCTGTCAAACTGAACACACCAGTCATCAAACTCTTTGTTAAACCGTTTTAGTTCTTCATCTAAAAAACCACCCGCAGGTGATTGTAGGGCAAAAATACTCATATGATTTTAATCGAAATGAAGAATATCTTTAGCTTGAATCATATCTTTGTCACCGCGACCGGAGAGGTTAACGATTATTAGTTTATCTTTTATGTTTGGTAGTTTTTTAAGGTAAGCAACAGCATGCGCACTTTCAAATGCAGGAATTATCCCCTCTTTTCTAGACAACCATACAAAAGCATCAAGTGCTTCTTGGTCTGTCACATTATCATAACTTACAGATTTGTTGTCATTATGAAAAGAGTGTTCCGGCCCAATGCCCGGGTAGTCAAGTCCAGCTGAGATAGAGTGTGCTTCTAAAATTTGGCCATCTTCATCTTGGAGTGTGTAGCTCATTTGACCATGTAAAACACCCGGACGCCCTTTTTTAAGTGAACAGCCATGCTTGTTAGTTTCTATTCCAAGTCCACCTGCTTCAATACCTATACATTCAACTTCTTCATCTTCTAAAAAGTGCTGAAACATCCCTATTGCATTTGAACCACCACCAATACAAGCTATTACATGATCTGGCAGACGGTTCTCTTTTTCAAGTATCTGCGCTCTTGCTTCATAGCCTATGATAGCTTGAAAATCTCTAACCATCATCGGGTATGGATGCGGACCGGCAACTGTTCCTATAATATAAAAAGTATCCCTCGCGTTTGTGACCCAGTGACGTATTGCTTCATTCATTGCGTCTTTTAGTGTGCGTGAACCGCTCTCTACAGAGTTCACTTTAGCGCCAAGAAGCTTCATTCTGAAAACATTAAGTTCTTGTCTTTGAACATCTTTTGCACCCATAAAAACTTCACATTCTAGGTCCAAAAGTGCGCAAATAGTAGCAGTTGCTACACCGTGTTGACCAGCACCGGTTTCGGCTATAATTTTTTTATAACCGAGTCTTTTTGCCATTAGCCCCTGAGCTATTACATTATTAACTTTATGTGCACCGGTATGGTTTAAATCTTCTCTTTTTATATAAATTTTTGCACCAAGCTCATTTGAAATATTTTGCGCAAAATATAGCGGGGAAGGGCGACCTACATAATCTTTAAGATAGTAGTCAACTTCACTCCAAAACTTTTTATCAAATCGAATAGAATCATATTCAACCTTCAGCCTTAATAGTGCTGGCATAAGTGTTTCAGGAACATACCTACCACCAAAGATACCAAAATGTCCATTTTCATCTGGGTCGTATTTAGAAGCCGATGGTATATACATTACTCAACCTCTATCAGAGAATAAACAGCAGTTTTACTCTCTAAGCTTTTTATTCCGTCTAAGAAACTAAGACCGATTATAAAACAAGCTTCTATGCACTGTGCACCTGCTTGTTTAACAAGTGTAGCAGCAGCATTTGCAGTTCCACCAGTAGCTATTAAATCATCGATAAGAAGAACTCTCGCATTTTCTATACCGCTAAAAGCGTCAATATGAACTTCAACTTCATCTACTCCGTACTCAAGAGAATATTTTTCACTTATTGTTGTATATGGAAGTTTCCCTTTTTTGCGAATAGGGACAAAACCAATTCCAAGCATCTGTGCAAGAGCTGCACCAAAAATAAAACCTCTTGCGTCAATACCGGCAATAAAATCTAGGTTGTACTCTTTGTATCTCTGATAAAGATGGTTCATCAAGACACCGTAAGCTTCTTTGTTATTTAACAAAGTTGTTATGTCTTTAAAAACAATTCCAGGTTTTGGAAAATCCTTTATGTCTCTTATAGAGTTTTCAATTATTTTTCTCTCAATATTGCTAAGTTTCATGATTTATTCCTTTATAATAGAGCGTCAATACGACTCTCTAGTGCTTTTATTTTACTGTTTAAGCGGTCTGTCTCTTGTCTGTGCTTAGTATTTCTCGTTTTTAGTATTTTAAGCTCATTTCTTAGTTTTGTTAACTCATCGCTTAAAATATCAACATTCCCTAAAGCACGCTGTAACTGAATCTGATACTTTCTTATAAGTATCTCAGCCTCTTTAAGAGTTAGCTTCATCAACTCATTGCTTCTTTGTTCTTTGTTTGTAATGCTTTTAAAGTAAAACATTTTAACAAATAGATATATAGAAACTATTGATAGTATTGTTAAAAATGACCATTCCCAAAACATAGCTTTCCTTTAAGAGTTAATTGCTTCTATCTTTGCCACTCGTCCCACATGTCTTTCACCATCAAAACCACCGGCTATCCAAGCATCAAGAATAGACTCACACACACCGCGACCTATAATTCTCTCGCCAAAGCAGAGAATATTTGCATCATTATGTCCACGAGCTACAGTTGCAGTGTATGCGTCATGACAAAGTGCTGCTCGTATTCCTGTGTGTCTATTTGCAGCCATGCTCATGCCGATGCCTGAGCCACATATCAAAATCCCTTGTGCATCGCCATCTGCCAGAACAGCTTCTGATACTTTAACTGCATAGTCAGGATAGTCAACTCTCTCTTTTGAAAAAGGACCTAAGTCTACAACTTCGTGCCCTTTTTCTTTGAGCAGTTCAACTGTGTAGTCTTTTAAATCAATTCCAGCATGGTCTGTAGCTATGTAAAATTTCATTTTTTTCCTTTATGATATTAGTAAGTTTAAAACTGTTTGCACAGGCATAAGCAACAGATAATTTTTTAAAGGGGTCATAAGAACAATAAGCACTATAATTATCCCATACCTCTCGTTCTTGTAAAAGAATTCCGCAATTGCATTTAGTTTGTATTTCAGAGATAAGTGCATAATAAAGTGAGCACCATCGAATTGAGGTATAGGAAGAAGGTTGAAAATACCTAAAACAACGTTTATAATTAATAGTTGAAATACAAATATATATGCAAATATATAAGCCAAGCTGTCAGCACTACTTGGTTGACTCATAGAAACAATCGCTATAGAGGCAAAAACTGCCAATGTGAAATTATATACAATCCCAGCTAAATCAACCTGCATAGCTCCGTTGTATCCAGCTCTTTTAATAACGGTTGCTGTATTTATAGGAACCGGCTTTGCCCAACCAAATAAAAAGCCACTTTCTCCACCTAGAAGCATTGGTAAAAAGTACAAACTTAACGGAACTATGATTGTTCCAACCAAATCTATATGAGAGAGAGGATTTATAGTTAATCTGCCTGCATTTTTTGCAGTTGAATCGCCGTACATGTAAGCAACCCAGCCATGCATTATTTCATGTCCTATAATTGCTACTGCAAGCGCCAATACGGCTGCTAGTATTTTAAGTAAATCAATAGATTCCATGGTCATCTTTGTCTTTTTTTATTCGTTCTGCTATTGCTTTATCTAAGTGTTCAGGTGATTCCAAGTCTGTAGGAGTTTTACCGATTCTATCCCATCTGATTTCCCAATGCTCATCAACGCTGAAGTAAATAAACCAAGGAGTTCCTTCAATGTTATCATAAGGCACTGCTCCCCAAAAACGGCTGTCATTTGAGTGGTCACGATTGTCACCCATCATAAAGTAGTTGTCCTCTTCAATCTTAATAGGGGCAAAGTTAAACAGCTGAGCGTGGTATTTGCCATTATCAACTATTTTATCATCATTATGAATACCTGGATGTTGTTTTCTGTAAGGATTTTTAACCCACAGTCTTCCTGCAAAAACAACTATTTCAAAATCTTTGAAGTTCTCTTTTATCCATTCATCACCTTCACTGAAATGAATAAACAAATTTTTCTCATGTAAGAAAAGTTCATCACCAGGAGTTGCTACACATCTTTTTACGAAATGCTGCTTAGTGTTGTTTGGCGGTCTGAAAATCACTATATCGCCTCTTTTTGGCTTGTCTCCGTCTATAAGACGAAGATTATCGCTCCAAGGCATAATTGACATTTCAAGGAATGGTATATGCGGCATAGAAATACCGTAGGCAAATTTTTTAGCAAAAAGATGGTCACCAATAAGAAGTGAATCTTTCATTGAGCCACTAGGTATTCTAAACGCTTGAGCTATAAAAAATATAACAAATAAAACTATTATTATAGTACCTGTCCATGAGTTTGAGAATCTATAAGTTTTATGTAAAATCTCTTTCATCTATGCTCTCTTAAGTGCATTGGCATTTGCAGCTTTTAGGGTATTGCTCAGAAGCATAGCTATTGTCATAGGACCAACTCCGCCTGGAACAGGGGTTATGTAAGAAGATTTTTTACTAACATTTTCAAAGTCAACATCACCAACAAGTTTTCCATTATCAGCTCTGTTTATTCCAATGTCAATTATAATTGCATCTTGCTTTACCATATCTTCTTTTATAAGGTTGATTACACCGACACCAACTAAAAGAATGTCAGCATTTAGTGTATGTTTTTTCAAATTATCAGTAAATATATGGCAGATTTCAACAGTTGCATCAGCATTTAAAAGCAGGGCAGCCATAGGTTTTCCTACTATATTAGAAGCCCCTACTACAACGCAATTTTTTCCCTTAACATCAATCTTGTACTCTGCTAAAAGCTCCATAACCCCAAGTGGAGTACATGGAACAAATCCATCAAGCCCAGTTGTTAAACGACCAACATTGTAAGGGTGGAAACCGTCTACATCCTTGCTTGGGTCTACTAGCTCAAGTATTTTTGTTGTATCTATTTGTGGGGGAAGTGGCAGTTGAATTAATATGCCATCAATATTTGGATTGTTATTCATCATGGTGATAGTGTTTTCTATTGCTTCTTGTGAAATATCTTCTGGCATTTCATGTGTAACAGAATAAAATCCTACTCTGTCACATGCCTTCTTTTTCATGCTTACATAAGCAGCACTTGCGGGGTCATGACCTACAAGTACCACGGCTAATCCTGGAACTGAGCCAGAAATTTTTTTAAATTCTTTTACGCCATTAAGTACAATAGTTTCTATTTTTGTTGAAAGTGCTTTTCCATCGAGAAGTTGCATTTAAACCTCATAAATTATTTTTTTGTTATTATACCGTTATATATTGAAGGGTCGCTTTATGAGATACATATTATTTTTATTAATACCATTTTACCTATTTGCTAAATCAAGCTTTATAACCCCTATGGAGTACGCATCGTCGCTCTATAAGAACCCGAGAGGAATAGGATGTCATCTATGTCATGGAGAGAGTGGAGAGGGGAAGCTGGTTGCTTCTTACATGGAAAAGAAAAAGAAAAAAAGCTTTAGAGGCGCTGTTATAAACAATATTAATTTTAGTAGATTTTACAATGCTTTAAACGAAAGAAAAGATGGTATGCCTAGATACTTTTTAACAAAAAAAGAGATTCAGGCACTCTATTTTTATTTACAGGAAAAACAGAAAAAAAGCAGCTCAGATGAGAAATGAATTATTAAAAGAGATACAAATTGCGTATGAAAACAGAGATTTACAAGCTCTTGATGCTCTTGCAAAACCTAAATACAGAAATATAAACAAAGATAATAATTTTCGTTCAGTATTAATGTTGTCATGTAACAATATAAAGCATTTAAGCAAAATAGAAGATTTAGATGCAGACTGCATAATGCTTAATTTAGAAGATGGAGTAAGCAAGGAAGAGAAACCTTTTGCATTAGTTTTGTGTGCCATATTTATATCACATTTAGCTACATGTAATAAAAAACTTGTTGTAAGGGTAAACTCTCTTGATGAAACTGGATATGAAGAGATTACATACCTGAATCAATTTATGCCCGATGCCATAAGAGTTCCTAAAATCAGAACGCCGCAGGAAGTTAAGCAGGTACGTGCACTTTTGAATGACGATATTGAACTTCACCTCTCAATAGAAACTGCATCAGCTTGGCACAATTTATCTTCTCTGAGAGTTCATGAAGATGTTACAACATTTTATTTGGGTATTTTAGATTTGTTTGCAGATATAAAACTTTCTCATAAGCTTATAAACAGAGATAATCCGACAATGCTTTACATGTTGTCACATTTTTTTATCTCATGTAAAACAATGGGTATAAAACCTGTCTCTTTTGTTTATCAGGAGTTTAAAAATTTAATAGAGTTCGATAAATGGTTAGAACTTGAAAAGAGTATCGGTTATGATGCAAAAGGGTGTATATCTCCAGACCAAGTTTTACATGTAAATAAAATCTTTGTAAATGAAGTTAAAGATATCCAAAGAGCACAAGTCATTATAAAGCTTTTTGAAATGCATAAAGAGCAGGGTATAACAGGCTTTGTAGATGAGGAGTATGGTTTTATAGATGAGCCAATCTATAAAGGCGCTTTAGCTTTACTTGAGAAAAAATAAACTCTACATGTAGAGTTTAATATCTCGCTAAATTATAAAAAACATTGTATCTAATCAATGTTTTTTCGCTTGGCCTTGGGTATTTGCTGTATGCATAATCAATAGTCTCTTTAGTAGTGTTGTCAAGCACAAAATATCCGCTTTTTTGTAAAAATCTAAAATCACTTATGTCACCATTTGGATGAAGATAAAACTCTATAATATTGGTTCTATTCACATTTATGTCTCTTGGTAAATTTACACTTGCGACTCTGGTTAAGACCTGTTGAGTAATTCTTCTCATAATCTCCTGATTGTCTATTATATACTGTTGTTGCCCTGGAGTTAGTTTACCAAACTCCTCTCCGTAAAGCTCTTTTATGTTCTGGTCTATACTACTGCTGTTTTGAACAACAGTTTTTTTCATCTTTACCTCTTGCTCTGATTTGTCTTCATACATCCAGGCAAGAGGATCTTTTTTTTCTTCTTTCACCGGCTCTTTTTTAGGCTCTAAAACTACATGCTTCTCTTTTGGTGGAAGAGGCTCTGTTTTATTTGTGTGTTTTACTTCTTCTTCAGGCTCTTCTTTTGGGGGATTTATTGGCTGTTTTTTTATTTCTGGTTGCTCTTGTATCTTTTTTTGATCATACAAGATTGGCTGTTGGTTTATCGGCTTAACAATCTCTTTAAGTTGTTTTCCTTTTGGCATAGGTGGAGCTATATTTGGTGGTTTTATTACTTCTTTTGTAACTCCTGCATCTTTAAACTTTTTAGGCATCTCTTTTAGAGATACTTTCATCCTTTGTTCCTCTTTTTCTTTTATTGGTTTTTTTACTTCAGGCGTTATACTACCAAGCAGCCAAAAGAGCAAGATAAGTAAAAAATGAATTAAGAGTGCCACAAAAAGGGCAAAAGATGAGCGATTCAAATATTTCCATTTATTATAAATTTTTGAATGATTATAACTAATATAGATTAATAGTTATTGGCTATAATAACAAAAAAAATTACGAAGGTCATTCAATGGGTACAGAAGCATCACTTAAAGCGTTCAATCAAGCAAAAGAATTAATCCCAGGCGGAGTTAACTCTCCAGTAAGAGCATTTAGAAGCGTTGGAGGTTCTCCTATATTTATTACAGAAGGCAGCGGAGCGTATTTAACTGATGTTGATGGAAACAAGTATGTCGACTTTGTACAAAGTTGGGGACCGCTTATTTTTGGTCACAGAGATGAGGCAATTGAGAGTGCTGTTATAGAAGCTGTAAAACATGGTCTTAGCTTTGGAGCACCAACGCAGGCTGAGACAGACTTAGCACAGCTTGTTATATCTATGTTTGACTCAATTGATAAGATAAGATTTGTAAGCAGCGGAACAGAGGCAGTTATGAGTGCTATCCGTTTGGCTCGTGGATTTACAGGTCGTGATGATATTGTAAAGTTTACAGGTTGTTACCACGGGCACAGTGACTCACTACTTGTTGAAGCTGGAAGCGGTGCTGTTACTTTTGGAAATCCTAGTTCACCAGGTGTTCCTGCTGATTTTACTAAACATACTTTACTTGCAACTTATAATGATATAGAGAGTGTAAAAAAATGTTTTGCAGACAGCAAAGATATAGCATGTGTGATTATTGAGCCAATAGCAGGGAATATGGGATTGGTTCCGGCAGATAAAGAGTTCTTACATGAGTTAAGAAAGCTTTGCGATGAAAATGCAACTCTGCTTATTTTCGATGAAGTTATGAGTGGTTTTAGAGCTTCTATTAATGGTGCAGAGTCTATAACTGGTGTTAAGCCGGATATGCTTACTCTCGGTAAAGTTATAGGTGGCGGTATGCCGGTTGGTGCATTTGGCGCAAGAGCAGAGATTATGGCAAAACTCTCCCCTGAAGGTCCTGTATATCAGGCTGGAACACTTAGTGGAAACCCGGTTGCAATGGCAGCTGGACTGGCTGCTATTAGTAAACTAAAGAAAAATGCTCAAGTGATGTCCGTATTAAACGCAAGAGCAACTAGATTGGTTGAGGGGATGCAAAAGGAAGCAGAGGCTTGCAAAATTACAATGCAGATAGATACACGCGGAAGTATGTTTGGATTTTTCTTTAATGAAAAACCGGTGAAAAACTTCGCTGATGCATGTAACTCAAATGCGGAACTTTTTGCCAAGTTTCACTCAGGTATGCTTAAAGAAGGTTTTTACTTTGCATGTTCACTTTATGAAACAGGTTTTATATCTACAGCAATTACAGATGAGATGATTGAAAATACAATTGCTGCAAGTGCAAGAGTATTTAAGGCAATTACAAATGGGTGAAAATAAAGAAGAATCAAAAGAGGAACACAAGCCTAGAATTAAACCCATAATTGAGGCGGCTGATAGCCTCTCTTTGGGTATTTCAATGGTTGTAGCAGTTGTTATGGGTGTTGGAATAGGGTATTTACTAAAAAGCATGACAGGGTATGCCTGGACTTTTTGGATTGGAGTTGCTGTAGGTATAGCAGCTGCTGTCTTGAACGTGTACAAAGCTTATTCAAAACAGTATAAAGAGTATGAAGAGTTAGCCAAAGAGCCTCGTTACGCGATTAAAAAGAAACTAGAGGATGATGAAGACGATGATAGTTTTTGGGAAGATGACTATGGCGAAAAAAGCCATTAAATCCTTCTTGACAGTTGAGTTGCTGATTTTGGCTACGCAGCTATTTTCGTTTGAGTTTTTCATAAATCTACAGGTGGCTTTTTTAAGCAGTTTTTTCATCATTATAGGTTCAACGTTTGCGTATAAGAGAATGGTTGAGATGCAGGTTCAAGCTGAAAATATTAATGAAAAAAGAGACTTTCTTGATGAGTTGGAAGATCCATATGCACTTTATGAAGATGAACCTGTAAATAATGCCCCATACGAAGAGCTTGATTTAAAAGAGATTGTTAAACAAGAGAAAAAGAAGATAAAAATTTTAAATATTAGTGATATTAAAAAAGGCGGGAGGGCAGGTTTTTCACTCTACAGACTTATCCCCTATCTATTTCTTATATTGGGGTTTATTGCTCTAAAAAACAATAACCTCTTAGATATTTCAACCTATCTTCCATCTCTGTTACTTGGAATTGTTGTCGGATATATAAGTTCTAAGAAGTTATCATAGGTATATTTATGGTTACATTCTTTTTTATATCTATATAAAAGCTTGTATTTGCAGTTAAAATTTCGAGTTCATTCATCTTATGATTGTCTATGTTTTGAGCACTTATTTCAACAGAAAATAGACTATACTTTTTATCTTCATATTTTATGTGCTCTCCAACCCTGTAAAATATTTTGGTATTAATTTTTTCATTATGAATAAAACATAAATATATTTTATTCAGTATTTTTATAAAGCTGTTTGAGTCAATGATAATTTCAGGTATTGTCGGATCAAACTCTTTTGTAAAAATTATATTTGAGTTAATAGAGTTTGTAGATATACATAAATCTACAAGTGTATAGATATTTGTTAGTTCACCGATGGGTTGAGGAGGTTTATTAATCTTGAAAGATGGTGATTGGTAGAGTTTAATCCCTACTTCATTTTCATTTTCATACCCTACTGTAACAGCGAAAAACTTATAACGCCCAAACTCTAACTCTATAAAAGTTGTCTTGAACCCAAAAGTTACATTCGCATAAGCGGTTGCTATTTTAAAAATCTCATCTGCACTAGTAGCACCAAGCAAGAACTGTGCTTCAGAGTTAAGTGATATTATTTTACCGATTGAATCAAAGAGTATAAAAGGGTTGTAGTCATACTCTATCCACTGCTGTTCAAATGTCATATATTGTTTCTGCTACTCTTCTATGTAATTCTTAAGTTTTCTTCCAACTTTAGGATGTTTTAATTTCTTGATCGCACTTGACTCTATTTGACGAACACGTTCACGAGTAACACTTAGCTCTTTTCCAATCTCCTCTAATGTTCTATCGCTTTCATCGTCCATTATCCCAAAACGAAGTTTTATAACAGCTTTTTCTCTCTCGTTTAATTGTTCTAACACACTCTCAATCTGAACTCTTAAATCATCTTTTAATATAGCATCAGATGGAGACAGTGATGTTTTATCTTCTATAAAATCTCCAAAACGACCATCATCTTCACTCCCTATAGGAGCCTCAAGACTGATAGGCTCTTTTGTAATTTTAATTACATTTTTTACTTTTTCAACTGACAATCCAACCTCTTCAGCAATTGTTTCAACATCCGGCTCTTTGCCGTGCTCTTGAAGGTGTTTACGCATTATTTTATTAATACGGTTGATTGTTTCAATCATATGAATTGGAATACGGATAGTTCTTGCCTGATCCGCTATTGCACGGCTAATAGCCTGTCGAATCCACCAAGTTGCATATGTCGAAAATTTATACCCTTTTTGGTATTCAAACTTATCAACAGCTTTCATAAGACCAATATTTCCCTCTTGTATAAGATCAAGAAAAGGGAGTCCGCGATTAGTATATCTTTTAGCGATAGATACAACAAGTCTTAGATTTGATTTAGCCATCTTAGTTTTTGAGATTTCAGAAATATTTTTACCACGTTTAATCTGTTCTAAAATATCAGCTAGTTTTTCAGGTTCCATATCAAAGCTGTTTTTTGAAGCCTCTTTTGTTTGTGCAAGCTTTTTAATTTCCATATATGTACTAACCATAGTAGCTTCTGGAACCATATTGGCAATGTCTTCTTTGTTTAAGTCACAAATTTTATCAACTAAAATTCTGTGATTTGCTTTTAAAGTTTTGTTAAATAATGGAAGTTTGTATTCTAGTCTTTTTAATTCTTTATCGTAACCATCATCACTTTTAAGTGCAGTTTCCATAGCTTTAACAAGTTCATTTATTAGTTTTGAGGTTGGCCCCAACTCTAATAATTTTTCTCTAAGTGCACCTTTTTTAAATGTAACTCCCAAGAAATACATAACTATCTCTTCTGTTATTTCACCATCTAAATTTTCTTTTGATTGATCAGCAAGTTTAATCCACTCTTTTTTTGCTTTTTCTAATGCTTTAAAACTTACAGTAACTTTTTCAACTCTTGTTTTATCTTTAGCTGTTAAGACTACTTCTTCAACTTCGTCAGATGAGTCATCATTAGAATCTGTGTCATCATTAGTATCTGTTTCTTCTTTTTCATCTTCAAAACTTCTAAATAGCTCTTTAACTCTTCTTTCACGGTTTATTAAAGGTTCTCTATAGTCTAAAATAAAATCTATTAAATATGGAACAGAACAGATTGCATCAATTATAATGCTCTCACCATTTTCTATTTTTTTAGATATCTCAATCTCTTCTTCTTTCGTAAGAAGAGGAATCTGACCCATTTCACGTAAGTACATACGTACAGGAGAGTCTGAACGAGACCACTCAAGAAGTTCATGCTCTTTTAATATGTCAAATTTATCAGTTTCATTGTTTTCAAGCATTTTTCTTTGTACAGATCTTCTTGCCTCAGCTTCTTTGTCATTGAGAAGTTTTGCATGTTCTGATGCTGTATATATACAAGCTTTATTTTTTGTAATAAGCTTAAATATATTTTTTGCTTGTGCTGCCGTTGGTTGCTTGTCAAAAAGTTCAATCAGTGATTCATATGTTGAGCACTCTTTTGATTTTTGATTGGTAAAGAAAGTTTCAATTGCTTTGTTGAGTTCTTTAGCTGTCATATAAAGTATGCCTTTATGTAGAGTTTGTAAGATTTTTTAAAGGTGGATTATACCGAAACATTCTTAAAGCCTCCTTTTTTATTTATTGGCACACTACTTGCTTTTGTATTTGAAATAAACTAGTAAAAAGGGATTTTTATGCAAAGTGGATATTATAGCTCAACAGCAGGTATGGTGACTCAATTTAATCGTTTAGATACTATTGCAAATAATCTTGCCAATGTAAATACAATTGGATTTAAGGAAGATAATCTTGTTGTTGGCGATTTTATGCGTCTTTATAAAGAGGCAAGAGATGAAGTTCCAAACGAAAATAATACCAAAGAAGCGGCTCAGTTTCTAAACAGAGCCATGAATAAAGCTCCACAAATTGTAGACTCATTTACTAATCATTCGCTAGGAACATTGCAAAAAAGCGATAATCCGCTAGATTTTGCTCTTTCGAAAGAGGGCATGTTCTTTATGGTTAAAACACCAGAGGGAGTAAGACTTACAAGAGATGGCTCATTTACTGCCGATGATGAAGGTAAGCTTGTGACTAAACAAGGTTATGAAGTTTTGCCAAATGATTATTTTGCATCAAAAAGCCCAATAGTTATCAACAGAGAAGACAGCATAATAGAAGTCGATAAAAATGGAAACATGTACACTAATGTACCAAACGGTGTAAAGCTAGTCGCTGGTTCTAAACTTTTTGTTGCACAGCCAGATAATATGAATCTTCTAAAAAAAGAGGGTGATAATCTTTATAAATATCCTGGAATTGATGAACTTAAAAGTTTAGATGAGAGTGGAGCTGTACGACAAGGTTTTGTAGAAAAAAGCAATGTTAATGCCGTTAAAATGATGACAAATATGATAGAGACAAATCGTCTCGTAGGAATGTATCAAAAAGCCATGGATACACAGATGAATGATATGAACCGCGATGCAATTGAAAAAATTGCTAGAAAATCTTAGCTTTAGTAGTCTAAGCGGCGCCAGCGAAGTAAAGGAACTTTTGTTTCTTTACTGGAATAACAAATGAAGAGTTTTCTTCATTTTATGAAATAAAATTAAGGAATAAAATTATGATGCAATCACTTTATACTGCCTCTACCGGAATGCTGGGGATGCAGACACAAATAGATACCACAGCAAATAATATTGCCAATGTTAATACAATTGGATTTAAAAAATCTCGTGCAGAGTTTGCAGACTTGATGTACAAGGTTATGGAATATGCTGGAACTTCTACTAGTGATGTAACAAAGAGTCCTACAGGTATAGAAGTTGGTCTTGGTTCTCGTCCTACCGCTATAAATAAGATTTTTTCAGAGGGAAGTCTCAAGCAGACTGACAATCAACTGGACTTAGCTATAACTGGTAGAGGATTTTTTAAACTTGAGCTTCCAGATGGAACTGAGGTCTACTCAAGAAATGGTGCATTTAAAATTGATGAAAATGGCACGATGGTTAATAGTGATGGATACAAACTAGTTCCTGAAGTTGTTATTCCACCTGATGCAACAAACATCAGTATAGGTACAGATGGAACAATGACTGTTGTTCAGCCTGGACAGACTCAGGCTACACAAATCGGACAAGTTACACTAACAAACTTTATAAATCCAGCCGGTCTGCACTCTATGGGAGATAACCTTTATATTGAAACAGACAGCTCTGGTCAACCAGTTGAGGGTACTCCTGGTCTTGACGGTCTTGGAGTATTGAGACAAGGTTTTGTTGAGTTAAGTAATGTTGAACTTGTTGTTGAACTAACTGACCTTATTACGGGTCAAAGAGCTTATGATTCAAACTCAAAAGTAATCACTACAAGTGATGAAATGCTACAAACTGTAAATAATCTAAAAAGATAGTAACTCCTTAAATACAGCTTGATACTATTTGATATCAAGCTTATTCAACAATCTCAAATCATTATTTTATATTTAAAAATCTGTCAATCTCATTTTTCGGAAGAGGCCTAGAGATTAGATAGCCTTGAATTTAATCACAATTTAAATTTTTAATAAGTTCAAATTGCTCATCAGTATCTACTACTTCGGTGATTACTTTAAATGAATATATACTTGCTGTCTCTATAGTCATCTCTATTGATTTTTTATCTTTGCATATTCTGTAATTGGTATTTTTTTTATTAATAGCTATAATGTAAAACTTAATTTAAAATAGAAGGACAATCTCATGAAAAAAATCGCAGTAGTATTACTTATTCTATCAACAACATTCTTAATTGCTTCTAGCATAGTTGTTAAAAGTGAAGGCAAGGTATTGATGGTTAAAGGAAATTATCCAAATGTTGGTGAAGATGCACCAATAGTACGTGTTGTAAAGACGGACTTGTCTATTAAAACAATAGGCGGTAAAAGTGGCAGAGTGCAAGTGATTGCAACAGTTCCATCTATTGATACACCTGTATGTTCTCTGGAGTCAAAGAGGTTTGATGATGAGATTAAAAACTATCCGAATGTTGATATGACTGTTGTCTCAATGGACCTTCCTTTTGCTGATGATCGTTTTTGTGAAGGACGTGGTATAAAGAACATTGATGTTTCTTCAGATTTTGCACATAGGGAAGTTGGTGAAAAATATGGCGTTGTGATTACCGATGGTGAACTTAAAGGGTTGCTGATTCGTTCAATTTTTGTTATTGGCAAAGATGGGAAAATAATGTACAAAGAGATTGTCCCAGACCTTGGAATGCATCCAGATTACAATAAAGTGATGAACGCTGTTGAGCTTGCTGAGTTGTTGTAACTATTTAAAGCCCTTCAAGCAATACATACCAAAGTCTGTTTATTTCTTCGTCACTTAGAAATAGGGTGGACTTGTTTTGAAATAACTCATTAAATTCTTTTTCTTTTATACTGAAGGTGTGAGAACACTCTTTATGAGTTGGGAGATATGCACGTATAAGTGAAACATCATTTTTTATAGGAAGCGAACATAAAAAGCAAACAAGATCTACATGTAGTCTTCCCTCGTGCTCCAACATTTTTATATAAGATTCTATAGCTACTCTTTTTGGGTTTTGTTTATTCCAATTTTGTGATGCGTTCTCTATTAAGTCAAAGTAAAACTCATCTATCTCCTCTGCATCTTTTAGGTGTTTGTAAAAAAGTGCTAAAAAGTCTTGCCAAACTTTCAATAACTTATAATCATTCATCCACCTAAAACCAATATGGATTACATCTTTTAATCTTGAAATAGTTGATTTTGTAGAATTGTCTTTTTCATAATCAATTTTAAAGCCAAGATTTATCACTCCATGTCTTGCTCCATAGAATCTATAAAGAGTATCTAAGCTATCTCTTGATAATATTGTAACTATCAAGTCTTCATCTTTAACTTTATTAAGATTTAGAATAAAACCTTGCATATTTGCTTCTTTTCCCTACATAATTGAAATTTATTAAAAAAATATTTCTAATATTATACTTTCTTAAACCTTTAAATAGTACAATACGTGACCTATCTCTAAATATACCAAGTTATATTAAAAAGAGATTAAAATTTGAAAAAATTTGCATAAATTGTAAAATTTAGGAGTGAAGATGGTTGAATATCGTGATTTGTTAAGATCATTCAAAGATAATTGTGGATTTGGTTTAGTTGCCAACATTAAAAATAAAGCTTCTCATAAAGTTTTAAACGATGCTGTTACAGCATTGGAGAGAATGATGCATCGTGGTGCAGTAGCGGCTGATGGTAAAACAGGTGATGGTAGTGGACTACTTCTCTCTTTGCCGGAGGACTTTCTTCGTAACGAGGCATCCATAAATGGCATCGAACTACCAAAGCAATTTGCAATAGCATCTGTTTTTACAAAAGATTTAGCTCATCTTGACATAATCGAATCAATCTGTATTAATAATGATCTAAAAGTTGTATTTAGACGTGAGGTACCAGTTGATGTAAGAGCGCTAGGTGCACAGGCATTAGCATCACTTCCAAATATTGTTCAACTTTTTATAATCCCAAACTCAATTATGGCTACAAACAGATTTGATGCTCTTTTATATCTTTCTCGCAAAGAGAGCGAACATAAACTAGTAGATGATAGAAACTTTTACATAGCATCAATGAGTTCAACAGTTCTTTCATATAAAGGGCTTGTTATGCCTACTCATATTAAAGAGTTTTATAAAGATTTACAAGATGAGAACTTTAAAATCTCTTTTTCACTTTTTCACCAAAGATTTTCAACTAATACTCTTCCTGAATGGAGACTTGCACAGCCATTTCGTGCAGTTGCTCATAATGGTGAGATTAACTCTGTTGAAGGTAACCGTTTTAATGTTGAGATAAAATCTGAGTCTATAAAAAGTGATGTTTTTACAGATGAAGAGATGCAAAGAATATTGCCAATTTTACAATTGAACTCATCTGACAGCGCAAGTGCTGATAACTTTTTTGAATTTCTTCTAGTTAATGGTATGGATTTCTTTAAAGCAGTTCGTGCAGTAATCCCAGGTGCATGGCAAAATGCTCCACATATGGATCCTGAACTTCGTGCATTTTATGAGTATCATTCAACAGTATTTGAAGCTTGGGATGGACCGGCTGCATTTTCTGTAACTGATGGACGTTATATTGGTTGTGTATTAGATAGAAACGGTCTTCGTCCGTCGAAATATATAGTAACTAAAGATGATAATCTTCTTATAGCAAGTGAGTATGGTGTTGTAGATATTGCAGAAGAGGATATAAAAGAGAGAGGTCGACTACAGTCTGGTGAGATGTTGGGGCTAGATCTAAAATTTGGAAAACTACTTAAAAATGATCAGATAAATGATTACCTGAAAAGCTCAAACCCATATATGAAATGGTTAAATGAGCATATGATATATCTGCAAGAACATGTAGAAGATCAATATATGACTAATTGTGACTATGAGGGACAAGATCTAATCAACAGACAAAGATATTTCAATATTACTCATGAAGTTATTGAACAAGTTATTGAACCTATGATTATTGAAGGAAAAGAAGCTGTTGGTTCGATGGGTGATGATACACCGCTTGCTGCATTTTCAAATAAGCAAAGAGCATTTACTGACTTTTTTAAACAGAAATTTGCGCAGGTTACAAACCCTCCAATTGATCCTATCAGAGAAAAAGTCGTAATGAGTCTCAATACAGGGTTTGGTGAAATTCATAATATTTTAGATGAAATTCCAACTCACGCTCATCGTTTAAAGGCTATATCACCAATTATAACTAGAGAAAAATTAGAAGTATTAAAATCATTCGGAGATAAAAAATCACCTAGCTATCAGGCTTTTTATTGCAATAAAACATTTTCAACTGCTTTTAGTGGTGGGCTTAAAGATGCATTAGAAACCTTGGTAGAAAATGTAATAAGCTCTGTTAAAAATGATGGAACTAGAATAGTGATATTGGATGATTATGAGTTTAGTAAAGATAATAAGATTATGCCTATGGCAATGGTTATTGGTCGTCTAAATATTGCTCTTCTTAAATCTAAGATTCGTCATCTCGTTTCTATGATTGCAGTTACTGGAGAAGTTACAGATTCTCATGGTGCAGCTGTCTTGATCGGGTATGGTGCTTCTGCTGTATACCCAAATCTTCTTTTTGCTACCACTGCTGAACACACTGACAGATCTAAAGCTATTAATGTGAATTGTCATGAAGCTTTAAAATTAGTTCATGGTTCATTAAATGCAGGACTTCTTAAAATAATGTCTAAAATGGGTATTGCAACAATAGCTTCTTATCGTAATTCTGGATTATTTGATGTTATGGGTCTTAGTCGTGAAATAGTTAAAGATTGTTTTAGCAGTTCTCACTCTGCTTTAAACGGATTAAACTACGATGACATAGATGAAAGACTTACAAAATATCATAAAGATGCTTTTGAAGAGAGTGGTTTTAATAAAATTTTCCCACTTAATATTGGTGGATATTATAAGTTTTATAACGGACAAGAACACCACGATTTCGGTCCTTCTGTAATTCATGCAATACATGCAGTTGCAGAGAGTGGCAAAAAACAAGATTATGATAAATTAAGAGATTTAGTAA
This sequence comes from Candidatus Sulfurimonas baltica, assembly GCF_015265455.1. Taxonomy (NCBI): domain Bacteria; kingdom Pseudomonadati; phylum Campylobacterota; class Epsilonproteobacteria; order Campylobacterales; family Sulfurimonadaceae; genus Sulfurimonas; species Candidatus Sulfurimonas baltica. The sequence continues at coordinate 1,056,014 of NZ_CP054492.1, forward strand.
ATAAACGTGGACTAAAGTTTATACGTGACTTTTTTGAACTAAAATCTGATAGAAAAGCTATTGATATCTCAGAGGTTGAACCTAAAGAGGAAATATTTAAAAGATTTGCATCAGCTGCAATGAGTCTTGGTTCAATCTCTCCTGAAGCACATGAAACGATAGCTATGGCAATGAATAAGATTGGTGCTCAGTCAAACTCTGGAGAGGGTGGTGAGGATTCCGAGCGTTTTGGTACTGATCGTAATTCAAAAATAAAGCAAGTTGCATCTGGTAGATTTGGTGTAACACCGGCTTATTTAAGAAGTGCAGAAGAGATTCAGATTAAAGTAGCTCAAGGTGCTAAACCTGGTGAAGGTGGTCAACTTCCGGGTCATAAAGTATCTCCACTTATTGGTAAACTTCGTCATACGGTCCCTGGTGTTACTCTTATTTCACCACCTCCTCACCACGATATTTACTCTATTGAGGATTTGGCACAACTTATCTTTGATGTTAAACAGGTTAATCCAAAAGCTAGAGTAGCGGTTAAATTGGTTTCTACTATTGGTGTTGGTACTATTGCAGCCGGTGTTGCTAAAGCATATGCCGATAAAATTATTATATCTGGTGGTGATGGCGGTACAGGTGCTGCTCCATTAACATCTATAAAATTTGCAGGTAACCCATGGGAACTTGGACTTAGTGAAGCACATAATGCACTAAAAGCTAATAACCTTAGAGAGCTAGTTGAAGTTCAAGCAGATGGTGGTTTAAAAACAGGATTGGATGTTATAAAAGCTACCCTTTTAGGTGCTGAGTCTTACGCATTTGGTACAGGAATATTAACAATCGTTGGTTGTAAGATGTTGAGAATTTGTCATGTAAATAAATGTTCTGTTGGTATAGCAACACAAAATGAAAAACTTCGCCAAGAGTTCTTTAAGGGACATGTTGATCAAATTGTAAACTATTTTACGCTAATGGCTGAAGATATTAGATCTATTATGGCTACTTTAGGTTTTAGCACTATAGAAGAGATGGTTGGTCGTGTTGATCTGTTAAAAGTTGTAGAAGATCCTTTTGCTAAAAAGTTTGATTTTAGTTCAGTTCTTCACCAAGAAGATGGTGTTAATACTCATCAGCAAAAATCTAATCCTCCATTTGATGATAATGCTTTTGAAAAAGATGTTTTAAAAGAAGCAATGAGTGCTATTAAACATCCGGAACATCCTATTAGAATAAATAGAGATATTACTAATGAGCATAGAAGTTTTGGTGCACTTATTAGTGGTGAAATAGCTCAATATTATGGTGATACTGGACTTAAAGCTGATACTATCGAAATTAATTTAAACGGAATAGCTGGACAAGCTTTAGGCGCATTTTTAATTCCAGGCGTATCAATTTACTTGAGTGGTGTAGCAAATGATTATATTGGTAAAGGTATGCATGGCGGTAAAATCATTATTACTTCCAAAAATGAGGGTGAACATTTTAGTGCCGGAGGTAATACGTGTCTGTATGGAGCTACTGGTGGTAAACTTTATATATCAGGTTGCGTAGGTGAAAGATTTGCTGTACGTAACTCAGGTGCAATCTCTATAGTTGAGGGTACCGGAGATAATGCTTGTGAATATATGACAGGTGGTATAGTCGTAATTCTTGGGCGCACAGGTATAAACTTTGGTGCTGGTATGACAGGCGGTATTGGGTTTGTTTACGATGAAGATCACAGCTTTGTTGAAAATGTTAACCGTGAGCTTGTAGAGTCTATTCGTATTGACACAGATGATGGCGATGAGGCAAGACACTATTTGAAAAAATTATTAAAAGACTATGTAGTAGAAACAAGTAGTAAAAAAGCAAAAGATTTGCTTGATAACTTTAGAGTAGAAGTACGTAATTTCTGGTTGGTAAAACCTAAAAATTTAACTAAATTACCTATGAACTTAGAGATCGGAGATTAACAATGAGAGAATTTTTAACAGTTGATAGAATAGAAGCAAAGAAAAGATTAGTCGTCGAAAGAACAAAAGATTTTGGTGAAATTTATGAAGTTTTTGAGCGTGATGAAGCAGCAAGTCAGAGTGATAGATGTATTCAATGTGGAGATCCATTTTGTTTAAACAAATGTCCATTACATAATTATGTTCCACAGTGGCTAAAAGCTATTAGTGAAAAAGATTTAGAGTTTGCATTTAAATTATCTAATGAGCCTTCTCCATTTCCAGAAGTAATGGGAAGAGTTTGTCCTCATGATAGACTATGTGAAGGTGATTGTACATTAAATGATGGTCATGGTGCTATTACAATTGGTTCAATAGAAACACATATTACAGAAGAGGGCTTTAAACAAGGGTTTAAGCCAGAATTTCCTGGAGTAACTTCGAATAAAAAAGTAGCTGTAATAGGAAGTGGTCCTGCTGGATTATCAGCTGCAACTTATCTTTTGCGTTCTGGAATTGCTGTTACTATGTATGAGAGAAGTGATAGAGCAGGAGGACTTTTAACATATGGAATTCCAAACTTTAAACTCGATAAAAAGATAGTTAATCGTCGCGTAAAATTTTTACAAGAAGCAGGTATGGAGCTTATTGTAAATTGTGAAGTTGGAAAAGATATTGCTTTTGAAGATATTGCAAATACACATGATGCAATATTTATCGGCGTTGGTGCAACAAAGGCTAAAAGTGCGTCATTAACAGGAGAACATGCTCCTAATGTCTATGATGCTATGGATTATTTAACATCAATTCAAAAGAAAAATTTTAAAACGCCATATGACAAAAAGTTTGATTTTAAAGATAAAGATGTTGTTGTTATAGGTGGTGGAGATACTGCTATGGACTGTCTTAGAACAGCAAAAAGAGAGGGTGCAAAATCTGTAACTTGTCTTTACCGTCGTGATGCTCATAATATGCCTGGAAGTCAAAAAGAATATAAAAATGCTATGGAAGAGGGCGTTTCTTTTACTTTTTTAGCATCCCCAAGAGAAATAATTTTAAATGAATCTGGTAAAGCTGTAGCTGTTGAAGTTGTGAAAACTACTTTAGGAGTAAAAGATGATAGTGGCCGCCAAAAAATGGAAGAACTAAAAGGGAGTGAGTTTAGAGTTAATGCTGATGTAGTTATTATGTCATTGGGTTTTGATCCAGAAGTTCCATCATTTTTAGCGGAAAACGGAATAGATACAAATAAGTGGGGCGGGATAATCGTAAACAAAGATACTCACGAAAGTACAACTGCTGGTATTTACGCCGGCGGAGACTGTTACAGAGGTGCCGACTTGGTTGTAACAGCTGCATTTGACGGTCGTGAAGCTGCAAGAAGTATTATAAAATCTTTACTTAAATAATCACAATAATTTTTCTACATGTAAACTATCTACATGTAGAAAAAACAGTCTACTTTTTAGCGCAATATTACCCTAAATTCTACAAATAAAGTCAAAATAAGATATAATCCCGATTATTTATAATATAAGGATACATTTTGAACTTCTTAAGCATTTTCTCTTTTAACTCAGAAAAAAAACAACCAATAAAAAGCGAAGCATCATCTCATTGGGTGAAGTGTAAATCTTGTCACTCTTTAATGTTTTACAAAGAGGTTGAAAAACAAAAACATGTTTGTCCAAAGTGTGGCTACCATATACGTATAGGGGTGCAAGAGCGCATTGAGCTTTTGGCAGACGAGGGTACATTCGTAGAATATGATGGCAATTTGAAACCAGTTGATCCACTAAAGTTTGTAGACAAAAAGTCTTACAAGCAGAGAATTGAAGAGGCAACAAAAAAGACTGGCAAAACTTCATCAGTAGTGAGCGGTGAGTGCGAGATGAATGGTGTACCTGTGCAAATTGTTATATTTGACTTTGCTTTTATGGGTGGCTCATTAGGCTCAGTGGAGGGTGAAAAAATTGTTCGTGCTATAGAGCGCGCTATTGATAAAAGGCATGGTGTTGTAATCTTAAGTGCTAGTGGCGGAGCTAGAATGCAAGAGAGCACTTTTTCACTTTTACAGATGAGTAAAACATCTGCTGCCCTTGCTAAATTGGCAAAGCACAACTTACCGTATATTTCTGTTTTAACTGATCCAACTATGGGTGGAGTTAGTGCATCTTTTGCAACACTCGGAGATATTATTATTGCTGAACCGGGGGCACTTGTAGGTTTTGCCGGACAGAGAGTAATAGAACAAACAATTGGTTCAGCTCTTCCTGATGGATTTCAAAGAGCAGAGTTTCTCCTTGAAAAAGGTTCTATTGATATGATAGTCAATAGAAATAACTTAAAAAACACTCTCTCAGACCTTCTTACACTCTTTAAAGTTGCTTAATGCGACTTTATGCACTTTGCGATCAGAATCTTTTAGATAGAGAAAGTCTCTCTTTAGAAGCATTTGTAGAACTTGCAAAAAATCAAAATGCAGAGATTATTCAGTATCGCAACAAAAATGCAGATATAGCGTTTATAAAACAGCAGTTAATTAATATCAGAAAAATTTATGACGGATTTTTAATCGTTAATGACTCTTATGAACTCATAGAGTTTTGCGATGGTGTACATGTAGGGCAGGAAGATTTAAAAGCTATAGATGAGAATATATTTAAAGCTGTCGAAATATTGAGAAGTGTTATTAAAAAAGACAAAATACTAGGAATATCTACTCATAACGAAGAAGAAGTTTTGCAGGCAAATGATATGGATTTAAATTATATTGGTTTAGGGGCTTTTAGAGAGACAAACACTAAAGAGGGCATATCAACAGTTCTAGGAAGTAAGCTTGACGAGATTGCTTCGAAATCAAAACATTTAGTCGGTGCCATCGGAGGAGTAACACTTGAGGATACTTTTTCACATGTAGCTTATCATGTTGTTGGAAGCGGACTTATAAAGTGAATATAGATATAGTCTCGATTGCCAAAAAAGAGCATTCAACATATGACCCATTAAATAAAGAGCTTATAAAAATGATCTCACGCTTTGCTAAAATTCAAGATATTGAACTTTTTAATAAAGATGTAACAAAAGCACACACTATTTCATCAATTGCCTCACAGCAGGCGTATACAAAGCTTCTAAATCCACATATAAACAAAGGTTTTAGTGTAAGTTTGCATCCTGATGGAAAAATAATCGATAGTTATGAGTTTAGTAAGCTATTAGATGGTAAAATTGCGATTAAATTTTTTATAGGTGGTGCTTACGGCTTTGAAGATAGTTTTTTAGAACAAAGCGATGCCGTAATAAGTCTTGGAAATATCACAATGAGTCATAAAATTGCAAAAGTAGTTTTACTAGAGCAAATTTATAGAGGTTTTTCTATATTAAGTAACCATCCATATCATAAATAACATAAAAGGGAATGTCAGTGCAAGAGAGTGAATTTAAGTATTTCAAAGAGATTTTAGAGAGTAGAAAAGTACAAATTATGAAAAATATTTCAGGCTTTAACGATGAGCTTGACCAGCTTAATTCATTGGAGTTGAACGATGAGGCAGACCATGCATCAGTAGGCAACAGTTCAATGGTTGAGAGTGCGATAGTTAGGCAGCAAGAGCAAGAATTAAGAGAGATTAATGTAACATTGGGAAAAATATCTACTCGTGATTATGGAATATGTGAAATGTGTGAAGAACCTATTGGTTTTCAAAGATTAAAGGTTAAGCCACATGCGATATACTGCATTGATTGTAGAGAGATAGTAGAAAAATCTAGATAATAGGAGTTATTTAATGTACATAAAAAGATACACAATATCAGCATTTATATTAATTATTTTAGTAGGTTGGTATGTTTATGCTTTTATCACGCAAGATAGTGCAAGTATTACTTTGTTTGGTCTTGAATTGCCATCAATTTCTATAGCTATCTTGGTAATTGTACCTTTGATTATATTATATATCGCAAGTGTTGCACATATTGCATTTTATGCAATATTAGGGAGACTTAAACTTCGTAAATACGAAAAAGACTTTGAGAAAATTGTTGATGCAATGGTAGATGCTTATCTTGGCAAAGAAAATCGTTCTCATAGCTTTAAAACTGAAAGATATAAATTATTAGGTACTCTTGTTGATAATGCAGCTATTCTCCCTAATGGTGTTCTAGATACTAACATAAAAAATAGCAAAATTAGTGAAGTCCTTACTATAATAAATAAAATTAAAAGTGGTCAATCTGTGGATCTTAAAAAATATTCACTACCGTCGTTTAATTCGTTTGTTATTCAAAACAGCAGAAACAAGTATAAAAACGGCGAGCTAACACATGAAGATATACTTAATAATATGAGTAAACATGATGATTCATTAGCGAGGGAAGTTTATGTTGATTTTGTAAAAGATGCACCCTTGAATGATATATTAAGGTATAAAAATTCATTAACTAAAGAGTCGTTATTTGTAATTTTATCTAGAGTGAATGCCGATGAAAACACTTTGGAAATTTCCAATGAGTCGTTGATTTCACTGTTTGATAAATTAGACTTAAATTCACAAGACTATATTAAAGTCTCTCAAGCGCTTTCAAAAACAATGATTCCAGATCAAAGAATTAAGCTTTTTGAAACTCTTAGTGCAGAAGATGACAAGATTATGGAAGCGTACCTCTACACTTTATTTGATTTAGAAATGTTGGCACCCGCGCAGGAAATACTTGATAATTCTCAAAGTAATGATTATATTTATTTTAAAGCATATAGCTCACTAAGAGAGTGCGGAAAATATTTTGACATTAATCTATTTTTGTAGTGTGAATATGATAATATGTTAGAAAATTTATCCTTTGATAAACCTATATATGTTTTAGCTCCACTTGCCGGATACACGGATCTTCCATTTAGAAGTGTTGTTAAAAAATTTGGAGCCGACCTCACTGTTAGTGAAATGCTTAGCTCCAATGCTTTAGCGCATGGTTCTAAGAAAACTCTTCACATGCTAGAAAAATCACCCATAGAAGACCCTTATTCTGTTCAGATTGCAGGTGCTGATGTTGATGTTGTAAAACGGGCTGTTGAGATTTTAAATGAGTTTAATGGAATTGACATAATAGATTTAAACTGCGGATGTCCTGTGCCCAAGGTAGTTGGACATGGAAGCGGAAGCTCTTTACTTTTAAACTTGCCATTGATGGGTGAGATAATAAAAACCATAAAAGAGACATCAAACAAAAGCTTGACAAGCGTAAAAATCAGACTTGGATTTGAAGAAAAAAATCATATCGACATAGCAAAGATGGTTGAAGATAGCGGAGCCGATTTTTTAGCAGTTCACGGAAGAACAAGAGCCGGAAAGTTTAAATCCGCTGTTGATTATGATGCAATAGCAGAGATTAAAAAAGCTGTCAGCATTCCAGTGATTGCAAATGGAGATATAGACTCTTACGATAAAGCAAAATGGGTTCTAGAGCATACAGGAGCTGATGGAGTTATGATAGGACGTGGCGCCGTTGGTGCTCCTTGGATTTTTCATCAACTTAGAACAGGTACTAAAGATATTGACAAAAATATCAAGCATGATATAATCATGGAGCACTTTGATAAAATGATAGAGTTTTATGATTCATATGGTGTTGCGATGTTTAGAAAGCACACCCATACTTACTCTAAGGGATACAGAGGTGCATCAGCACTTAGAAACAGCGTGAATAGTATTAGTGATATACAAGAGTACCGCGCTGTAATAGATGACTTTTTTAAGAATAGCGAGCTGTTAACTTGATGATTGATATATGTTAGAGATAAGCAACTCGATAAAAGTATTAGATGATAGAGATTTAGGTGATAATTTACTTCACTATGAATACAATGTTAAGCATCTTCTTTCGTTAATAAAAAAAGGTATTGATCTAGATGATCCACTTTTTTTAAGCTCTTACCGCTCTTTTGAGGGTGAAGTTTTTGAAAATTTTATATATGAAAAACTATTAATATATGCCGAAGAAAATAAACATGTAGATAAGTTTATCTTAAAGGGTTTTCATCAAAATAAGTTTAAAGCTTATGCAAATACGCTCTCAATAAGTGAAAAACAACAGATTGTTTATAGAACAAAAAGTAGAGAGATTAGTGAATTTGATGCTATGTTTGTTACAAAAGACAAAGAGTTATATTTTGTAGAGATGACACTTGTAAAATCTGTGTTGAAGTTAAGAAAAAGACTAAGAAAGAAAAAAGCTCTTTTGGAAATTATATTTCCCAATTATGATGTAAAAGCTTTAATTATTTTAAATGCCGGAGCTACTGGTGTTAAGCAGTTTCCTGATTATTGTAAAGTATGGGTTACAGAAGAGTTTTCAGCTAAAAATGTACTTGATTATATAGTTGCCAAAAATCCAAGAAAACTTTTGGCAAAACAGAAAATAAGTTCGCCAAAAATGATTGAAGCACACACTCTGAAAAATTATCAATTTAGATATTATAATACAATGTCTTGGATTACTAAAACAATAAGAAGCCATGCTAAATATATAATAGATATGAACTTCTTAATGAGTGAAAATACGCAGAGATACCTTGACTTGTATAATAAGTTTTATGTCGGCTTTATATATGCAGTTGAGATTAGAGATTTACTCTCTTTGGATTCAAAATATAGTGATGAGCAAAAAGTTGTAGTGGCAATAGAAAAAAAACATACAGATGAGATTGTAGTTACATTTTATGTACAACTAACTCGTAAAAATTTATATTTGTACTCTTTTGATGACAACAAAATTACAAAAGAAAAAAAAGACCCTTACGGCATAACAGTTACAGAAGTTTACCACATCAGTAAAATGATGGATAATGAATATCAATTAAACAATTCAAATATAAAAACAATAAAAAAGCTTTTAAGAGAGCGGTTTGAAAGAGACTCCTAAGCCTCGTAGGCTATAGAGGCTGCCCTCTCCTTATAGGCCTGAAGAGGTTCTTTTACGTTTTTACCAATGCTTTCACTATTGGAGTGCAAAAAATCATCTAGTTCTTTATGTCTGTTTTGTAAAATAGTATCAAAATCATCTTGCGTGACTGATTTATTGTCTTTGAACTTATCAAGAAGTACATTGCTTTTACCCATAAGTACAAGATAGCTTTGTTCACCAAAATCAAGCATAACTACACTATTTTCTTTATCTATTGAACTTTGAAATCTTATACTTACATCACTTGTGTGCTGAGAAGTTTCACTTGGGGATTCTGAATTATTTTTGAATAACCAAGGTGAAGTTTGTTTTTGTTTGCTATTTTTTGGTGCAACTTTATTTTTAATATATAGCATTATAATAATTCCAAGTATTAGTATTGCTGTAACTATAAAGTAGCTTTTAGACATTCCGCCATCTTTTTTGGTAGGTAGTGAAGCAAATGGTGAGGTTTCGACTTGAGTTGTAGAGGAAGATTCTTTTATTACTTCTGTTTTATTAGCAAATCTTAGTCTTAATCCATAACCATCAGATGTTTTTGAAGCCTTTATCACTACAGAAGAAGGGACTGATGCAACAATTTTAGTGTACCCTTCCATTGGTGTTATGCTTAATGATTTTATATAGTCAGAAGATATTTGTTTTAATTTTGTTGATTCTATAGTTGCATCTTCAAGTTTAATTGTAATTGTTGATGTACCAATGCTTTGCTTTATAATTCCATCATATGGTGTATCAAAAGTTATCATCACATCAACTCTGTCCGTTCTATCGTAAATATTATAACTTAAAATTTTTGAGCTATACAGGGAGAGGGGAAGTAAAAAAAGAAGGAAAAGTTTATTCATAGCTTCTCTTTTGAAAGGTGATATAAAACAGCACTTGAATCTAAAATTTCATTTATACGAATAGCAAGATTTTTTTCATAAACCATAACTTCACCTTTGCCTAAAATACGGCCATTGACATAAGACTCAACACTTTCACCTGCTGGTTTTTTCAAATCAATAAGAGAACCTTTTGCTAATTTCAAAACATCTCTAACTGTAAGCTCTGTCTCTCCTAGGATTGAAACAAACTCCACTTCCATATCCAAAAGACCGCCATAATTCATCCATGACAACTCTTTTTGTGGATTATATGCTGCTGGTTTCTCACCGTATGGATTTTGATTTTTGTTTTTGCTCAAATTAGTTCCTTGATGGCAATTATCATTTCATCTTCTTTTATCTTAACAACTTTTGCATGATCATAATCAAAATCAAATACATCAAATTTCTCAAAACAAGGAATTTTTATATTAAATTGATTCTCTCCTGTCCCTTCTGCAAGAACTTTTGCGCTACCAACTATTAAATTTGCAGTTTCTAGCGTCATATCGATAAGAGTCTCATTATCGCTTTCATCCTCTTCTAGTAAAAGAGTTGATATTCTTTGCGCAAAACTAGGTGATATGGCTAAATAGACCCTATGTTTCTTGTTGTTGGAAGTTTCTGTATCTATGTAAGCAATAAGTGTTCTCGTTTTAATAATATTGCAGTGTATCTCATGAGGTTCTCTAATCTGATGTATGCAAAAATTTTCCAAAGCTTTTATAATCGTTTTTAACATTTTATACAATCCCTTAATTATAGTCATTATACTTTATTGAATCTCAAAGTAAAATTAAACAATAGTTTATAATCTTATATAAAACAACTATAAAGTGTATGTTGAGTATAATTCCTAAAAAGTATTAATGTATGATTGAATTTATTTTTTTAGGAGTTGGTGTAGGTACTCTATCTGGCTTTTTTGGTATTGGCGGCGGAACAATTTTAGTTCCTATCCTGCTCTTATTAGGCTACAGTACTAAATCAGCGATAGGCATATCGGTTGTGCAGATGGTTTTTAGTTCTATATATGGGAGTTACTTAAACAATAAAAAAGGTACACTTGATGTGCCGATGGTTATTGTAATAGGCTCTGGCGGCTTTTTTGGCGCACTGCTTAGTGGGGCAATAACTTCAAGTTTTGATGATAAAACTTTAGAAATTATTTTCTTGGCTTTTGCAGTTTTTGCACTTATGAGACTGTTTTTTAAAACAGTACAAGATACACCGCAAAAGGACTTAAACCGAGTTCTGCTTTTTATAATTGGTTTTATATTGGGTGCCGTAAGTATGACTATTGGTGTTGGAGGCAGTATAATACTTGTTCCAATATTGGTGGGATTTCTACATGTAGAACTTAAAAAAGCTATTTCAGCTGGGCTTTTTTTTGTTGTATTCTCATCAGTTGCCGGGTTGATTTCTCAATCATTAAGCAAACATGTAGATTTTGAGAGTGGAGTTATTGTTGGTATAGCATCACTGATTGGTGTCTATGTAGGGATAGTTTTAAAAGATAAAGTGAGTTCACAACTGCAAAAAAAACTTTTAATAGTTTTCTACCTTTTTGTAGTTTTATATTTAATAAATAGGATTTTTATAAATGGCTAAAAAAGATGTAATAACAATAACAGGTGCAAGAGAAAATAATTTAAAAAATATTAATTTAACAATTCCAAAAAATGAATTGGTTGTCTTTACGGGTCTAAGCGGAAGCGGAAAATCGACTTTAGCTTTTGATACGCTCTATGCGGAGGGACAAAGACGATATATGGAGTCACTATCTTCTTATGCAAGACAGTTTCTTGACCGTGTTGGAAAACCAGATGTTGATAAAATAGAGGGTCTTACTCCAGCAATTGCGATTGATCAAAAAACAACTTCTAAAAATCCTCGTTCAACTGTTGGTACAATTACTGAAATTTATGATTACTTTAGACTTTTGTATGCACGTGTTGGAGTTCAGCACTGTCATAAGTGTAAAAAAGTAATTTCACAAATGAGTGCATCAGACATAATCGGTGAAGTTGCAAAGCTTCCAGAAGGTGCAAAGTTAGTCCTTTTAGCTCCTCTTGTAAGTGAAAAAAAAGGCTCTTATGCTGACATGTTGGAGTCTCTTGTTCATAAGGGTTATGTAAGGGCTATGATTGATGGTGTTATGGTTAGGCTAGATGAAGATATAGAACTAAGTAAAACTAAAAAACATACCATTAAAGTTGTTATAGATAGGGTTGTTGTAAAGCCTGAAAATAAAGAGCGCATAGCAGCAGATGTTGAAAAAGCTTTAAAAGAGAGTTATGGCGAGTTAGAGATAGATATATTAAACCATAAAGAGCTTGGTATAAAAGCACAGCAGATTCACTATAGCGAACACAATGCTTGTTTTGATTGTAAGATAAGCTTTGACCCGCTTGAGCCACTCTCTTTCTCATTTAACTCACCTAAAGGTGCCTGTCCTGAATGTGACGGTTTAGGGCTTCGCTATGCACTTGACCATGAAAAGATCATAGATAGTGACTTATGTGTGGAAAAGGGCGCTGTTAAAATAGTGTACGGCTTTAACAAGGGGTACTATTTTACATTTTTAAAGGGATTTTGTGCGGCAAACAAGATAGATATCACAACTCCTTACTCTGAACTGCCTGAGCATCAGAAAAAAGCAATCTTGCATGGCGGGATAGAAGAGGTTTCATTTCTTTGGAAAAACCATGAAGTGAAAAGAGTGTGGCCTGGAATCATCAGAATAGCATACGACATGTTTAAAGATGAAAAAGAGTTAGCAGACTACATGAGTGAAAAAGTTTGTAATATATGTAACTCGCACAGACTTAAAAGAGAATCACTTGCTGTTAGAGTTGCAGATAAAGGGATAGCAGAGCTTCTGGATATGCCTATAGGAAAAACATACGAGTGGTTTGATAACAAAGATAATTTTACTCAAATGAATGCTCAAGATACGCAGGTTGCGGCACCTATTTTAAATGAGATAAGAGAGCGACTTTACTTTTTGTATGATGTTGGACTCTCATATATTACTTTGGGTCGTGATGCTAGAACTATTAGTGGCGGCGAAGCTCAAAGAATTCGTATAGCTTCTCAGATAGGCAGCGGCTTAACTGGTGTTTTGTATGTTTTAGATGAGCCAAGTATCGGTTTACATGAGAGAGATACTCTAAAGCTTATCCGTACTCTTAGAAGTCTTCAAGAAAAAGGCAACAGCGTTATAGTAGTTGAGCATGACAAAGAGACTATTGAAAATGCAGATTTTATAGTTGACATAGGCAGCGGGGCAGGGAAGTTTGGCGGAGAGGTTGTGTTTAGCGGTACTTTAGATAAACTGAAAAAAGCTAAAACACTTACTGCTGATTATCTTTATGGTAGAAAAAAAATAGAGTATTTTTATAGACGTGAGCAAGATAAATTTATAGAGATAAAAAATGTAACTATTAATAATATTGAGAACTTAAGCGCAAAAATACCTCTTAACAACTTTGTATGTATTACGGGTGTTAGTGGAAGCGGAAAAAGTTCACTTATGCTTCAGACACTTCTACCTACTGCAAGAGAGCTTTTAAATCATGCACGAAAAGTAAAAAAAGTAGCAGGTGTAGAGATAACCGGACTTCAACATGTAGATAAGGTTATATATCTTGATCAAAGCCCAATAGGAAGAACTCCAAGATCTAATCCGGCAACATATACAGGCGTAATGGATGAGATTAGAGAGCTTTTTTCTAAAACAAAAGAGTCACAAATACGAGGATACACAACTTCAAGATTTAGTTTTAATGTTAAAGGTGGCAGATGTGAGAAGTGTCAAGGCGAGGGTCAAATCAAAATTGAGATGCACTTTTTGCCAGATATTATGGTGAAGTGTGACACATGTCACGGTACAAGATATAACCAACAGACTTTAGAAGTTTTCTATAAAGGAAAGACTATATCTGATGTTTTAAATATGAGTGTCGATGAAGCTTTTGAGTTTTTTAAACCGATTCCTAAAATACACCAAAAAATGAAAACTCTTGTGGATGTAGGTCTTGGTTATATATCACTTGGTCAAAACGCTGTTACACTCTCCGGTGGTGAAGCTCAAAGAATCAAACTAAGCAAAGAACTCAGCCGTAAAGATACGGGACAAACTCTGTATATTTTGGATGAGCCAACGACTGGACTTCACTTTGCAGATGTGGACAGACTTACAGATGTCTTGCATCAGTTTGTTGAACTCGGAAACAGTGTACTAATAATCGAACATAATCTAGATATGATAAAAAATGCTGACTGGGTAATAGATATGGGACCTGAAGGTGGCTCTGGCGGAGGACTTATTATTGCGGAAGGCTCACCGGAAACACTAGCAGATGAGTATGAAAAAACAGGAAGTTACACAGGTGAGTATTTGAAAAAAGAGCTGGCTCTGCATAAAAAATAGAGTCCACATGTAGAGTTGTAAATTTAAATAAATTTCTGTTGTGAAAAATGATATAAGTGTTTCATATCCTCCTGATATGTCAACCCTATATCATATAAAGAATACAACATTCTAAGCTACTATTGCTAAAAAGTTAATATTTAGTAAAAAAAGAGGGTAGATGTCAAAAAGTAAAATGCACAAAGTCTACATCGAACTCACATCTAAATGTGGATTGTCATGTGACTTTTGCCCCTCTTCAAATAGGGCTGTCACAAACATGGATAAGAGCCTGTTTGAAAAAGTAAATACTCAGGCAAAAGCCTTTACCGATGATATTGCATACCATGTAGTAGGTGACCCGCTTTTAGTTGAAAATATAAGAGAGTATCTAGACATTAGTTATAAAGCAGGTCTTAATGTCCATATTACAACCGCTGGGTATTATCTTAAACCTCTACATGTAGAGGTTTTAAATCATCCAGCAATAAAACAAATCAACTTCTCCCTCAATAGTTACCGTGCAAATAACCTCCCTGTCTCTTTAGAGGTTTATCTAACTCGTATAGCTGAATTTACACTTGGATTTCGCGCTCTGAACAATAAATCTTTCATTAACTACAGACTGTGGAACGAAGGCAGCGACAACTCTCACAAAGATTATAACAATGAAGTTATATCGATAATGTTCGATAAACTTGGTGCCAAACTACTATCTACGGAAGATAAAACTAAAAAATTGCGTGTTATATCTAAAGTTTTATTTAATTTTGACTCCCTTTTTATTTGGCCATCACTCGAAGCTCCCTTTGTCGGCGATAAAGGTTACTGCCATGGATTGAGTTCTCAAATGGCAATTTTAAGTAGTGGAGATGTTGTTCCATGTTGTTTTGACTATGAGGCAAAAATAAATCTGGGCAACGTTAAAGATGAATCTCTTACTTATATCTTAAACAAAGAGCGTTCCAAATTTATTACTAACGGGTTTAAAAATGGGGATGTGGTTGAGGAGTTATGCCACCATTGTTTGTACCGAACAAAATTTAACTGATATCGTCTGTAGAGAATAGTTACAAATTTGTGTATATATATAACACTATGAAACAATAATCAATTTTAACTTGTTCTTTAATAAAAATTTAGTTAATATATATAAACAAAATTTAAGGATGTGTAAATGGAATTTTTGAAAAACTTTAGTATTAAGCAAATATTAAAAGCAGTCGGAGTTGTTATATTTGTATCTATGTCTGTGGTGGCTTTTTTAAACCACTCCAACATAAGAAGTGTTGAGAACAATATAGAGCACTCTATGCAGAAAGTTTTGCCACACACATTTACTCTTTCAAAACTCCAAGTTGATGTTATACAGATACAGCAGTGGCTGACTGACGTATCTGCGACAAGGGCAAAACCTGGTTTTGATGATGGATTTTCTAAAGCAAAGAAGCATTTTGATGATGCTAACAGAAGAATAGATGAGCTTATGGAGTATCACAAAAATAATGGCTATAAAAAAATGGCTATTGATAACACCACAATGCTCAATAATTTAAAGGAGTTCAAAGTTGAGCTGAATGATTTTTATCAAATAACTCTAATCATGGCTAATGAGTATATAAAAAACGGTACTGATGCAGGAAATGAATATATGCTCAAAGTTGATGGCGGTACAGAAAAGCTTTATGCAAAACTTGAAAATTTTGTCTCCGAACATATAAATGAAAATCTTTTAATCATGCAAGACATGAATGATTCACTTGAAATAGCTGACGCAGAAGTTGTAATATTTTCTTTAATCTTGATTCTTATTCTGGGAGTTGCTATATATATTATCAGCAATATTCTTGTAGGGGTAGAAAGACTTGAAAACTATCTATTAACTGTTGTGGAAAACAATTTTGAAACTACATGTAATATGAAAGGAAAAAATGAGATTGCCAATATTGGCAGAGGCATTAACCAGTTGGTTATTAAGGTAAAAGAGTCAATTGTGGAGAATAAGCAAGCAACAGAAGCTGCAAGAGAAAAAACTATTGAAGTTGAATACTCTTTGCAGAGAAATAAATTTGTTGTAGATTTGGGCAATGTATTCTCTTCCGGAGTAAAAGAGAGTATTCAAAAAGTTCAATCAAGTACAGAGAGTAACTTGGCAGAGATAAAAATAATGTCTGAGCTTAACACAAAAAGCTCTAAAGGGATTAGTGAACTTAGAGAAAACAATAGCGGACTTCATCAGGCGCTTGAAAATATTGTAGAATCATCTTCTGAGACTAGAAGAAGTTCGGATGAGCTTAACGCAAACATAGCTTCCATTTCAGCAGTAGTAGAGCTTATTAAGGAGATTGCAGACCAGACAAACCTCCTTGCACTTAATGCCGCTATTGAAGCAGCAAGAGCCGGCGAGCACGGTAGAGGTTTTGCTGTAGTTGCTGATGAAGTGAGAAAACTGGCTGAGAGAACTCAAAAAGCTACCGGCGAGATAGAGGTAAGTATCGGGGTTGTAAACCAAAGCTCTTCAACTATGCTTGAGCAGAGTGAAGCAATGGAGAGAGTGTCAGGCGAGGCTAAAAATAAAGTTGACGGTTTTCAAGATAGTTTTGATGAAATGGCACAAACTGTAGAAGAGTTAAATCATAGCAGTAGCTATATCGCAAATAAAGTATTTATTACCCTTGCTGAACTAGATCATGTTCTGTTTAAAATAAATGGGTATAGAACTGTGTTTAACAATGAAGAGAAACTTCTCTCAGACCACCATAACTGCAGATTTGGTAAATGGTATGAAGGTGAAGGAAGAGAATTCTTTGGTAAGACAAATGCTTACGCACAGATAAAAATACCTCATGCAACAGTACATACAAATATAAACGATGCTATCGCTTTGAATGTATCTGCTAGTAGAGATAAAAACACAGATAAAAAGATAATAGATGACTTTGTTAAAACAGAGAAAGTTTCTATGGAACTGTTTAATATATTGGATGAAATGGTGGAAGAGGCTAACTAATCTTTTTGCAAAACTTCTTTGGGAAATATCCCAAAGAAGAGATGTGCTTTTTAAAACTATTTTTTCTTATAATCTTCTAATATTTGTTCAATATCCTCTTTCTCTTCATCTTTGAGATGGTCACAGTAAATAGATACTTTTTTTAAATAATCCATAGATGCACTCTCATGTTTTAGTTTTGTTGCATTATCTGTTGCATCTTTAGATAAGTCAGAATATTCATTATAACTATTAAGTGCTTCTAGGCACTCGTTTGCATAAATGCTTCCTGTTAAGGCAAAAGTCAATATTATGGACAATGTAGTTTTTTTCATTAAATAACCTTTTTTTTTTAATGTATTATATCAACAAATAACAAGAACATACCTTTTTAAATGTAAAAATTTAGTATAATTGCAAAAAAATTAAAGGTTATTAAATGTCAACGTATATTTTTGGTCATACTAATCCAGATAGTGATTCTATTATAGGTGCTATATCTCTTTCATATCTTAAAAATCAGCTCGGTGAAGAGTGCGTACCTACGCGTCAAGGAGAGATATCTCCTGAGACAGAGTTTATCTTAAATAAGTTTGGTGGAACGTTACCTGAATTAAAAACTTCTGTTGCAGGAGAAAAAGTTTATATAGTTGATTTTTCTGATAAAGCTCAAGCTCCAAAAGATATTATGGAAGCTACAATCTTAGGGATAGTAGATCATCATAAACTAGGTGATTTAACCACAGATACACCCTTAGAGTGCTGGATTCGTCCTATTGGATGTACAAATACAGTTATAAAAGAGATGTACGATTATCATGGAGTTGATATTCCAAAAGATATCGCAGGTATGATGTTATGTGCAATTTTAAGTGATACTGTAATTTTCAAATCACCTACATGTACTAAAGCAGATACAAAGGTTTGTAAAGAGCTTGCTAAGATTGCTGAAATAGAAGATTATAAAGCACTTGGCATGGAGATGTTTATAGTTAAATCTGCAGTAGAAGGTGCAACAGCTCGTGAGTTGAATACTCGTGATTATAAAGAGTTTGACATGGGAAGTTCTAGACTTGGAGTAGGGCAGCTTGAAGTAGTTGACTTAAGTGTATTTGACGAAATAAAATATGATTTACATAAAGACATGAAAAAATTAAAAGATGAGGGCAATCTGCACTCAGTTCTTATACTTTTAACTGATATTATGAGAGAGGGTTCACAACTTTTAGTTCTAAGTGATGATGAGAGTAAGATAGAAGCTGCTTTTGAATGTAAACTTGAAAATTCCGAAGTTTGGCTTGATGGAGTTTTAAGCCGTAAAAAGCAGGTTATACCTTTTCTTCAAAGACAGTTTTAATTATCTATTTATTGGAGTAATGTGTGGCGCTCACAATATCTCCAATAATTGCTCTGTGGTAGGTGTATGGTTTTTTTATATTGCTTATCACATATCTCCCTCCACTGGTTGTTATTACCTCTAGTGTTCCAACATCTATAATATTCTTTAGATAATTATTTATTGGTTTTATATAAATAGTTCTTATCTCTTTTAGATTAATTGGAAATATCTCCCTTTTTTTATACCCTTTTAGAATAATGAGTCGATCTTGTGTGAGTAAGCAGTGGTATGACTTTTTCTCTTTAATCTCTTGGAGATGAACATAAAATGTTCGCATAATAAGGACTACACCAATAACTCCAATCTTATATTCATAGCCAATAAAAAGAAGTATGGCACCAAGAGCATAGAGTGATGCTATCCCACTGTAAAAAGTTTTTGAAATTTCAGCTTTTACAAGTATAGACTCGTCTTTATGCATTATTTTTTTTATTCTATTCACTGGTACCCTTTAGATTGTTTAGTGTAAAAGATTTTAATCTCCACAGAATATGCGCTATTGAAGTATAAACGAATTGAAATAAACTTCTTCGATCTCACCACTCGACAAATTTTTATTTATATTCTCTTTTAAATCATTTCTCATTCTTTTACTATTGACGGTTGCATCAGTGCTTCCTATCATGGTGTTTATTATGGCATCTCTGAGAATAACACTTTTTTTAATAATCTCTTCTCTTATGTCACTATCGCTTTTAATCCACTCTTCAATTTTATTTTTTTGTTTATATTTCAATGAAATATTTGCAATAAGTTTTCTCTCTCCAGCAACATTAAATACAAAATCACCAAGGTTTGCCAGTGAGTTTTCATCATTGAGAGTAACTTTTGTGGTGTAATAATTAAAAGTTATTTTATTAGGGTTGTAGACGGTTTCTCTAGGTGATTTGTCATTAGTATCATATTTTTTTATTTTGGTAAAATCTGATTGCCTTATCCCTATGATAACTAACAAAAGCATTATAAGGGAAATAACAATAAATATAATTTTTTTTACTAAATTACGTATATCTGTTGTGTTAAAATTAATCTTCATAAATATATCTTTTTATTTTTTTAGTCGGCGTTTTTACGAAAGGATCTCTCTGTTCAATAAATTTAATTATCCTGGAAAAAGAGGAGACTTGAGCATTCACATCAATTCGCATCTCTTCTAAAAACTTTGTAATATCATCGGCTGCTTTTGTGTCAGAAGAATTATAAGTTTTAAATTTTTTATCTATAAAGTCATAGTCTAAATGTATTTTAGCCACAAGTTGAGAGTTTTTCTCCATTACAAGAGAGTCCAAAACAGCTTCGTTTTGATTTATAACTGCCTCAATTTGTTCCGGATAAATATTTTCTCCGCTAGAACCTATGATTACATTCTTACTTCTTCCGCTTATAAATAAAAAACCATCTTTATCAATATAGCCCAAATCCCCTGTTAAAATCCACCCATTCTCCATAATCTCTTTAGTTTTCTCTTTATCTTTGTAATATCCCATCATAACACTTGGAGACAGTGCGACAATTTCACCCTCACCACTCTTTGGATCTTTATCTTTTATTTTTAACTCAACACCTGCCATTGCTGTTCCGGTTGATTTTAGTTTGGTTGCTTTGCCCAATGCAGAAGCAGCAAGCATAGGGGAAGTCTCGGTTAAGCCATAACCAACGACATAAGGAAATTCTGCCTCTATTAAAAATTTTTCTACAGATGGAGATAGCGGCGCTCCCCCTATAGCAAAGAGTCTAATTCTTCCGCCAAAAAATTTGATAAGCTTTTTACCCGCAATTTTATTTAGCTTTTTCCTTATAAATGAAGCTTTACATAGATTTTTTACAATACATGAACTTGTAAAGTTCGGTAAAATTTTGTTTTTATAAATCTTTTCAATTATTAAAGGAACACTGATCATAATAGTAGGTTTTACTATCTCCAACGACTTTATAAGTACACTTGGAGTTGGTGCTTTATCTATATAGTAAACACTGCACCCATGAAGAACAGGGACAATAAGACCTACAGTACACTCAAGGGTGTGTGCAAGTGGCAAAATTGACAACAGCACATCACTTTTTAATATTTTAGCTTTTGTGTGCATTGACATAGCATTTGTTACTAAGTTTTTATGTGAAAGCATTACACCCTTAGAGTGCCCGGTAGTACCTGAAGTATATATAATGGCACATAGGTCATCTTCTTCAGGTTTTGTAAATTCGTTTGAAGATTTATAGATTTGCTGAGTAAACTCTTTTGTTCTTTGTTTAAGCCTTGAGATATAATCTTTGTTAGTCAATGGTTCAACTATTAGAAGATTATCAAGTTTTATAACAAGCTCTACTTCTGAATTATCGCACTCTTGTATTGCTGATATATACTTATCTGATACAAAGACTGCCTTGGCCTCAGAATGTCTGATTATATGGTGAACTTCTGACTGATGGAAGTCCACAAGTATAGGAACAATTACACCACCGAAATAGGTTACTGCAAAGTATGCAACACTCCAGTTGGGCATATTTTCACCAAGTAACACTACTTTGTCACCATTTGATATTCCGTTTTTTCTAAGAATATCTATTGTTTTGTCTATTTTTTGCATAAACTCGCCGTAGTTCATGGCTTTTTCTCCAACCATGCCAAAAGAGGGCTCGTCTTTATAGAGTTTTATTGAGCGCTCTAGCAGAGCGTGAAGTGTAAAGTTTTCTAAATTATTATAGGGGTAAGTCATACGTAATCTCTTATTTCAAATTGATTTAGTATTATTATACTCATAAAAGATAAATTATAATTTTTACATATACAAAAGGCTAGATTTTGAGTAGAAGAAGTAAGACAAAAGATATTAAAAAAGATACTGTAATATTTACAAATAAAGACTTTCTTCCTACCACAAGAGATGAGATGGATGCCAAAGGGTGGAGACAGTGTGATATTATTTTGGTTAGCGGAGATGCCTACATAGACTCCCCTTTTATCGGTGTTGCGATGGTCGGTCGCATGCTCGAGAGAATGGGCTATAAAGTTGGAATGATAGGTCAGCCCGATATTAACAGCGATGTGGATATCAAAAGACTTGGTGAACCTCGCCTTTACTGGGGCGTGAGCGGTGGAAGCGTTGATAGTATGGTTAGTAATTATACAGCCACTAAAAAGTTTAGAAACTCTGATGACTATACACCGGGTGGAAAAAACGACAAAAGACCAGACCGCGCACTCAGTGTCTACTGTAATTTAATCAGAAGATACTATAAAAGTACAGCTCCAATTGTGCTTGGAGGTATTGAAGCTAGTTTAAGAAGAGTGACACATTATGACTATTGGTCAAATAAACTTAAAAAGCCGATTTTATTTGATTCTAAAGCAGATATTTTAATTTACGGAATGGGTGAAATAGCCCTAGAAGAGTTGACGAAAGCTTTGGATGATGGCAAAAACTATACAGATGTGAGAGGTATATGTTATATAGCAAAAGAGCCTAAGGATGAGTTTAAGCAGCTGCCATCACATCAGGAGTGCTTGGATGATAAAGAAAAATATATAGATTTATTTGATGATTTTTATGACAACAATGACCCTATTTCCGCCAACGGACTTTGCCAACCTGTTGATAGCCGTTTTTTAATTCAAAACCCTCCGTGTGACTATCTTGATGAATCTGAAATGGATGCAAACTCTAATCTCCCTTTTACAAGAGAACTTCACCCATATTACGCAAAGATGGGCAAGGTGAAGTGTTTAGAGACTATAAAATTTTCTATTATGACACATCATGGATGTTGGGGAGAGTGTAACTTTTGTGCGATCGGTGTTCATCAAGGTAGAACTATTAGAACTAGAAGTGAAGAAAATATACTAGAAGAAGCAAAAGATTTTAACAAGTACAAAGATTATAAAGGGATTATCTCTGATGTAGGCGGACCGACCGCTAACATGTACGGATATGAGTGTGGCAAAAAGCTGAAAAAGGGTACATGTGATGATATACGCTGTGTTGATGCAGATAGACTTTGCAAGGTGATGCATGTAGACCACAGTAGAAATATTGAGCTTCTTAGAAAAGTCAGGGAAGTCGATGGTGTCAGAAAGGCTTTTGTAGCTTCGGGTGTTAGATATGACTTGATTACAGCAGATAAAAAGCATGGCTACTCCTATCTGAAGGAGATGGTTAAATATCATATATCCGGACAGATGAAAGTTGCTCCAGAGCACACACAGCAACATGTACTTGAGCTTATGGGAAAGCCAGGGAAACAAACACTTATAGATTTTAAAAAGATGTATGACGAGCTTAATAAGCAAGAGGGTAAGAACCAGTTCTTGACTTACTACCTTATTGCTGCTCACCCCGGATGTGAAGAGAAAGATATGCATGAATTGAAAAGATTTACAACAGATGAGTTAAAGATGAATCCAGAGCAGGCACAGGTTTTTACCCCAACTCCAGGTACATATTCAGCAGTTATGTACTATACTGAAATGGACCCGAAAACAAGAAAGAAAATATTTGTTGAAAAAGACACAAAAAGAAAAGAGAAACAAAAATCGATTGTTGTTGAGAAAGATGGCTTTTCCACTGGATTTGCTACATAGGCTTTAAATTTTTTTAATCAGTCTTTAATGAAATATTCAATAGTATTACGTAGCATTATATATATAATTAGGTTTTAATTTGAAAAAAAGAACAAGCTATACAAAAGTTATCGGCAGTGTTATACTTGCGTCATTGACTGTTACTCTTATATCAGTATTTTTTTATAGCACATATATGAAAAAACAAGCTATCTTAAGCCTTTCCAAAGATGACGCAAAAAAAACAAGCATGTTAATTTTTGAAAGTCTTTACTCTGGTATGGCAAAAGGGTGGACGAAAGAAGATATTGACAATACAATATCTAGGCTAAATGAGATTGATGAAAATATGAATATAAATGTATTCAGAAGCAAAAAAGTTTCAGATATTTTTGGAAAGAATGAAAAAGAAAATACAAATTTAAAAAGTCTTCAAAAAGCTTTTAATGGCGAAGAGGTTTTAGAAATTACAAGTGACGACATTATTCAATTTCACTACCCGGTTGTCGCAACTCAAGAGTGTTTGAAATGTCACACAAATGCACAAAGCAATGATGTCTTAGGTGTTATTGAAATCTCATATCCGATTGTTGATGTAAAAGTATCTTTGTCAAAAATGACAAATTTCTTTGTTATATTTGTAGTATTTTTAACATTTTTTATATTTATTCTGCTCTACTTTAAATTCAATCAATATCTAATCAAGCCTATTAAAAATTTCATATTGACTGTAGACTCTATATCTAACGATAGTGATATCAGCAAACGATTAACACTCGAAAACAATATAACAGAGATAAATTCTATGCAAAATGTTTTTAACAATATGCTAGATAGTTTGGAAAATCAATTTTATAACGACCCACTTACAGGTTTGCCAAACAGAAGAAGATTATTGGATGTCTTAGAGCGCAGAGAAGAGGCACTCCTTATGATTGTGAACATCGACGGATTCCAAGAGATTAACAATCTATATGGTTATGACATCGGTGATACAGTTTTAAAAAAGCTTGCTACTTCAATAAAAAGTATAATAGATGTTAATAGCCAATTTTATAAGCTACATGCAGATGAATATGTAATCTATAGTGTTAAAAAATTTGACTTAGAAGAGCTTGAAGGTATCGCACTGCATATTGTGGACAGCATAACAAAAGAGTATTTTTCTATAGAGAAGGATAACGGTGTTTATATAAATGTGACAATTGGTATAGCACATGGGGATTCATATCTGCTTACGCAGGCTGATATTGCCTTGCGAGTTGCAAAAAAAGAGAAGAAAAAGTACTTAATGTATGAAGCAAATATGAAGAAGACACAAGAGTATGAAAGTAATTTAAAATGGACAAAAAAACTTAAACTTGCTGTTGAGAATGATATGTTGGTACCGTTCTTTCAACCAATCGTTGACTGTAAAACGGGACAGATTGTTAAATACGAAACACTTATGAGGCTAGAGGATGATAACGGTGACTACATTCCACCTATATATTTTCTTGCATTGTCGAAGAAAAATAGAATTTATCATGAGTTGACAAAAATCATGGTTAGAAAAACCTTTGCTAAATTTGAAGCAAAACCATACCCTTTTTCTATAAATATTTCAGTAGAAGATATCTCACATATTGAGGTTGTAAAGTTAATTATTGAAAAGCTAGAAGAAACGGGAATTGGAAAATATGTATCTTTTGAATTACTAGAATCAGAGGGTATAGAGAACTTTGACGAAGTAATAAAATTTATTGAGATAGTTAAACATTACGGGTGCCATATATCTATAGATGATTTTGGTACTGGATACTCTAATTTTGAATATCTAATGAAATTAAAAGTCGATTACATAAAAATTGACGGTTCTATGATAAAGACTATAGACAGAGATATTAACTCGCAAATGGTTGTGGAGACCATTGTAGAGTTTGCAAGAAAAATGGGCATAAAAACTATAGCGGAGTTCGTTCACTCTAAAAGTGTGTATGATAAGCTTGTTGCACTTGACGTAGATTTTGCCCAAGGGTACTATTTGGGTGCTCCGACAAAAGATATAATTTAAGAAAAAAATACATATTTTTAGAGGCAGCCGCTTCATAATGCAAAAAATGTTCCAACTCTTACATCCTTTTCAGTTTTAATACTCTACAATATGCTAAAAATATTATTTAAGAGTATTAAACATGAGAATAGACAAATTTTTAAATTCAGTAAATATTACAAAAAGAAGATCTGTTGCGCAAGACATGATCAGCAACGGTGTTGTTTTAATAAACAATATAGTTGTTAAGGCTAGTAAAAATATTGATGTTGGGAATATTTTAACTATTAACTATCTTAATGAAACAAAAAAATATGAAGTTATAAAAATTCCTACTACTAAATCTACTCCAAAATCTTTGCAGGCAGAGTACATCAAGGAGTTGTCATGACTTATGATGAAACAAAAAAAGAATTTACTTCACTTTTTAATCATGAGATGAGTGATTCAGATATGAGAGAGTTCTTGTTAAGTATGAAGTTGGACAAATATACTTCTGTTGAGTCAATCGCTGCAGCAGCAGAAGTTATGCGCTCTTTCTCTTTGCCTCTGCCTATTAGCAATGAACTAAGTATAAAAGCTCTTGATGTAGTTGGAACAGGCGGAGACAAAATTGGAAGTTTTAATATCTCTTCAACTGTTGCACTCTTGGTTGCATCTTGCGGAAGCATTGTTGCAAAGCACGGAAGCCGCTCTATTACTTCAAAATCAGGCAGTGCAGATATGTTTGAAGAGCTGGGAGTCAGGCTTAATCTAAGTATTCAAAACAGTGCCAGACTTCTGGAAGAGTCAGGTTTTACTTTTATGTTTGCGCAAAACCACCATCCTGCCATGAGTTTTATAAATCCAATTAGAAAAACCATACCAGACAAGACAATATTTAATATTTTAGGACCCCTTACAAACCCGGCAGGAGTGAAAAAATCTCTTTTGGGTGTGTTTGATAAGAGTTTCGTTTCAAAGATGGCAGAAGCGCTTAAAATAAACGGTGCTACATCTACTATGGTAGTAAGCTCACGCGAGGGGATGGATGAAATCAGTATAAGCGATATAACCTATGCTTCTATACTTCGTGACGGTTTGGTTCATGAGTTTGAGATAGACCCTCAGGAGTTTGGGATAAAAAGAGTTCCACTTAAAGCAATTATGGGTGGAGATGCAAAAGAGAATGCCTCTATTTTACATAATATTTTTGATAATAAGGCTACGGATGCTCAAAGAGATATAGTACTTATTAATGCTGCATCTGCCTTAATGGTTGATGGGTTGGCAAGAGATATTCAAGATGGTTTAGAAATTGCACTAAATGCTATAAAAAGCGGAAAAGCCAAAGAAAAGCTGAAAAATATTATTGAAATATCAAATAAACTATGATGATTTATAAGCTTAAATTAGAAGAACTTCATACTTTAGTAGAAGATATTGGGGGGAAATTCAGCTCCGGTGTTGTTATTTTAAGAGGTGACCTCGCGGCTGGAAAAACAACTTTCGTAAAAGAGTTTGTTAAATTTTTAGGAGTCTCAGATAATGTAACTTCTCCAACATTCTCTTTGCAGCAGTGCTACGGGGAGAGGGTTTTTCACTACGACATGTACAACCACGGCTTGGACCACTTTGTGTCACTCGGAATGTTGGAGGAGCTCGATAAAGATGCTCTTCATTTTGTAGAGTGGGGTGATGATGAACTGATTAGGATTTTAAGCTCTGCAGGGATCAGCACACTAATAATAGATATAGAAAAAACATCAAACGAAACTAGACAATATAAGGTAGACTATGCACACGCTTAGGGCAGTTAATTTAAAGAAAAAAATAAAAGATTTAGAGATAGTAAAAGGGATGAGTCTTGAGGTCTCCAGCGGCGAAGTTGTTGGACTGCTTGGACCAAACGGAGCCGGTAAAACAACTACGTTTTATATGATTTGCGGACTTGTCGAGGCAAGTGACGGAGAGGTCTATTATGATGAAGAAAATTTGTCTGGAATGCCACTGCATTTAAGAGCCTTGAAGGGGATCGGATATCTCCCACAAGAGGCTTCTATCTTTAAAGATTTAACCGTTGAAGAGAACTTGATGATTGCCGCTCAAGTTGGTATAAAAAATAAAAAAGACCAAGAGGTTAGAATATTGGAACTTTTGGATATGTTTAATATTGAACCGATCCGTTTTCGCAAAGGTATTAGTTTAAGCGGTGGCGAGCGCCGTCGTGTTGAGATAGCAAGAGCACTTGTAAATGCGCCTAAATTTTTACTTCTTGATGAGCCTTTTGCCGGAGTTGATCCTATTGCTGTTTTGGATATACAAACTGTTATAAAACAGCTTGTATCTTACGGGATAGGAGTTCTTATTACAGACCATAATGTTCGTGAAACATTGGACGTATGTGACAGAGCATATGTAATCAAGTCCGGTGAGTTACTCGCCAGCGGAACAAGCGAAGAGATAGGGAAAAACAGCGATGTACGTAAGCACTATCTTGGTGAGGACTTTAAGCTTTAGAGCTTAGATTTCATGGATTGTAGTTTATGGCAGCATTAAGACAAAATCAAAGTGTAGAGAACAAGCACAAGCTCTCTAACACACTTCGTAATTGGCTGCCGATTTTGCACTCTAGCTTGAGTGATCTTGGTGAAGCGATGTCCCCTTTTATTGATGCCAATCCTGTCGTGGAAGTAAAGTCTGGATACGAAGAAAACTTTGAAAAAAAGATTCCCAAAAAAATAGTTTCAGGTCAGGTAAACAACTCTAGAACAGAGCAGATAGAAGCATTGACGGTTCAAAAAAAATCTCTTTATGATGTACTTGACGAGCAGTTGGAAGCACCGCTGTTTCCAACGCCTATATCGCAATCTATTGCCTCATTTGTAGTGGCTAATCTGGATGAAAATGGTTACTATGAAGGTGACAGTGAAGCGTTTTGTAAAATCAAAAATATTGATATCTCGGAGTTTGAAAAAGTTCGTTTGAGGTTCTCACATGTAGAGCCAATTGGTATAGCTGCAAAAGATTTGGCAGAGTCATTTATATTTCAGTTGGAGAGCTCAGACATAAGTGAAGAGGCCTATCCTCTGTGTGTGGAAGTTATTAATAACATGGAGGATATTCACAGCTATTCAAGAAAAGAACATTTCAGTGAAGTTATGCGTGTTCTTGGAACATTTAAAAATCCTCCGGCAATAGAGTACCAAGAGGATTCAGCTCAGATTATTCCAGATTTGATGATATTTTTTAATGATGATGAAGCCATAGAGGTCAAGCTAAATGATGCCTATTATCCGACTATTCTTATAGACACAAGTTATGCGGTTGAGCATGAATTTATTTCGCAAAAAATTAAAGAGGCAAAGAGCCTTGTTGACGCACTCGACATGAGAAAAGCCACCTTGTATAAAGTGGGGCTTATGATAGTTGAGTATCAGTATGAGTTTTTTACAGGCGGTGCGATAATGCCTCTTACTCTGAAGACTTTGGCAGATGAGTTTGGACATAACCCATCTACAATCTCAAGAGCAATCGCAAATAAATATATAGCATGTAACAGAGGTGTTTTTGCCATGAAAGAGTTCTTTACAACTGCTATTGATGAGGATGTTTCAAATGCGGCAATAAAAGAGTTTTTAGTTACTATAGTCAAGCGGGAAAACCATAATAAACCACTTAGTGACATGAAACTGCTAGAAATGATTCAAGAAAACTTCAAAGTAGTCATGGTCAGAAGGACTATTGCCAAATATAGAAAACAGTTAAATATCGCAGGTTCCAGCGAGAGGAAAAAACTCTATTTATTACATTAAAAAAAGACTTGATTTAGAAGTTCTTAAAAGAAACAGCACAAGTGAAATATCTTACGACAAGCTAGACCCGATTTTGGTTGCACACCGTCACAAAGACCCGACTATCTCTTTGGTGTGTGCCCTTTTTGCGTATGGAAATGTAAAGCAGATTGTAAAATTTTTAGACTCACTCGACTTTTGTGTTTTGCAAAAAAGTGATGATGAGATAAAAGAGTCTTTAAAAAACCATTACTATAGATTTCAAAAAAGCGAAGATGTTATTGCCCTGTTTATTGCCCTTAAAAGATTAAATGAAAAAAGTAATTTAGAGGCTATATTTAAGAGTGGATACACTAAGCAGAATAACGTTATTGATGGAATAAACGAGCTTATAAAAACTCTACATGTAGAGTATCCGCACGATTCACAAGGGTATAACTTTTTAATAGGAAAAATCACCACCAAAACAAAGGGTGCAGGAGCACTGAAGAGGTGGATGATGTTTTTGCGATGGATGGTAAGGGATGACAATATTGATATGGGTTTGTGGAGCGAAATCAACAAATCTGATTTAATAATGCCATTGGATACGCACACATTTAACGTATCTATAAAGCTTGGACTTTTACAAAGAAAAAGTTATGACCTTCAAGCCGCCATAGAGCTGACTCAAACATTAAAATCCTTTGATAAAAACGACCCTTTAAAGTATGACTTTGCTCTATACAGAATCGGACAAGAGAAAATAAATCTATAAATGGCTCTCTTTGCCCGCTTAAAACTTGAATCGGCGAATGCTTAATGTAACTTGCACGGAACAAAAAATGTAAATATAGATTCTAATAGGAATTTATCATGAACAAACCACTACAAACCAATCCAATAAAATTATCACAACCAATGGGAGCATTACTCTGTTTTTTAGGTATAAAAAACTGTATGCCTCTTATGCACGGAGCACAAGGGTGTGCCTCATTTAGTAAAGTATTTTTCACTCGTCACTTTAGCGACCCAATTGCAGTTCAAACTACAGCAGTTAATGATATTACTGCAGTTATTGACGGGGGAGACTACTCTATAAGTGAAGCTGTAAAAAACATCACAAAAAAAGTAAAGCCAGACTTAGTAGGTCTTTTTACAACCGGCATGACAGAGACAAAAGGTGATGATATTAAAGGTGCTACATTTTTGTTAAAAGATACACAACTTATGTCGTATGTGCATACACCTGACTTTGAGGGTGGTTTAGAGAGTGGTTTTGCTAAATCAATAGAGGCAATTATAGAACAACTAGTAGAGCCTAAAGATGAAATAGATATGCAAAAAGCTCTTTTAATCCCAAATGTAAACTTGACACCAATAGAAGTAGAGAAGATTAAAGAAGAAATCTCTAGTTTTGGCTTTGAGACTTTTGCTCTGCCAGATTTAAGTGAATCACTTGATGGTCACTTAGGAGTAAAACAAGGAGCGCTTAGCAGTGGCGGAATCAGTGTTGAAGAGATTAAAAACCTTGGAGACAGTGCCTTGGTGATAACTGTAGGTGACTCGGTGTGTAAGGCTGGTGAAAAGTTTAGAGATAAAAATCCTAAATCTACACATCTTCATTTTAACACTTTGAGTGGACTTCTACATGTAGATAAATTTTACAAGGCTTTGATGGATTTTAAACATATATCAAAGCCAAAACCAAGTGTTGTTAGATGGAGAAAAAGACTTCAAGATGCTCTTTTAGATACACATTTTGCGCTAGGCGGCACAG
Source organism: Candidatus Sulfurimonas baltica (assembly GCF_015265455.1). Lineage (NCBI taxonomy): Bacteria > Pseudomonadati > Campylobacterota > Epsilonproteobacteria > Campylobacterales > Sulfurimonadaceae > Sulfurimonas > Candidatus Sulfurimonas baltica. The sequence goes on from NZ_CP054492.1 coordinate 1,086,695, forward strand.
ATGTAGTTTTAGCACTTGAAGCAGATCAGGCTTTGTCTATAGCAACTACCATAAAAGAAGCCGGTGCAAATATAAAAGCTATTGTGATTCCGACAAAAACAACAGCTTTGGATGAACTAGACTGTGAGAATATTATCGTTGGTGATTTTGAAGATGTTGAAAAAGAGTTACAAGAAGCAGATTTGCTAATAAGTAATTTTCACGGTGAAAGAATTGCACACAAGTATAAAAAAGCCTTAGTACTTAGAGGATACCCAAACTACGAGACAGTAGGTAATCAACTTGTAAATGACACTCTTTATGAGGGGAGTTGTTATATGTTATTTGAGGTAGCAAACACTATAAATTCTCTCTAGGGAACACTTTATGAATGTATATTTATAAAAGATACGGAGAGTAAAATGAATTCAACTATAAAAGTAACTTCAGCAGATAACAGCCTTGGAAGCATAAGAGTGGCATTTGCAACAAATGACAATGAACATGTAGATGCACATTTTGGCAGTACGAAACAGTTTAATATTTATGATGTTAACAGTGATGATTTTGAAATCTCTACTATTATCAAAATAACAACTAAAGATACAGACCAAACAGTAGCATCTTTAGAGGGGTGTGACATTGTTTATTTTTTAAATATTGGTCCAACTGCGGCTGCTAAAGTTATCAGAAAAGGGATTTTTCCTATTAAGTACAAAGAGATTATCTCTATTGATGAAGAGCTAAACAAACTTGTAAATATGTTGAATGAAAACCCGCCTCCGTTTATTAAAAAAATCATAGAAAAAAAGAGTAAATAATGAAAGAGTTATTTATAAATACACTTATAGGTCAAGTAAGAGCACTTGACCAATTTGGTACATGGACTAATAGAACTGATGAGGATATTTTAAAAGAGAAGTATGTAAAAACTAAAGAGGATTTGAAAAATATCCCAGTTATTGCAGATATTGACGAGATGCAGATTCAAGATATTAGACTTATTTATCAGTCTGTTGCACTCGCTTTTGAAACAAAGACGGGAGTTATGTGTTCTGTTGTAATGGAGATGAGCCATGAGGGATTTGGAAGAGCAGTTGTAATTGCCGACAAAATTGTAATTGTAAACAAATTTTTTAAAGATGCACACAGATACTCATTTCGAACATATGAAAAGCTAGAAGAAGAGGGCGAAAAGATGCTCAAGAGTGTTATGGAAATTTATGAAGATTATAAAAAGTAAGGAGGATTTATATGAGTAAAATTGGAATTTTTGTAGGTACAGCAGGTGGAACAAGTATGAAGGTTGCAAATGCATTAGCTGAGGCATTTAATATTGATGAGGAAGATGTAATCAATATGGAAGAAGACTTCGATGACGTAGAAGAGCAGCTCCTTGCATATGACGTTCTTTTTTTAGGAAGTTCTACTTGGGGACAAGGTGACTTGCATTTTAGTTGGGTTGACCCTGTTTTAGAGATACAAGATGATGACATAGACTTTAGTGGGAAAACGGTTGCATTTTTTGGTGCAGGAGACTGTAAAAAACACGGGGAACATTTTTGTTCTGCATTGGGAAAACTGCATAAAACGTTTACTGGTGCTGGTGCCAAACCTATAGGCTTTGTCCCAAAGGATGACTACAGTTATGAGTATTCATTTGCTGAGATGGATGATAAATTATGTGGTTTAGCGATTGATGAACACAATGAATCTGAAAAAACAACAAGAAGGATAGAGAAATGGATTGGTATATTAAAATCAGAACTAGGGGATTAAGATGTATATGGTAATGACGGTTATTAATCAACATGATTTAAAAAATGTATTGGAAGATTTATTTGCCAACAACATCGAAGGAATTACAGTGAGTGATGTTATTGGCAAGGGCTCTTTTGGACTTAAAGAGGCTGATAATCAGCCAACAGACTTGGTCTCTAAAGTCAAGCTTGAAATAGTGGTTTCTGATGTTAAACATAGAGAGATAGCGATGGAGTGCATTAGAAGCAATTGCCACGATTTAGGCAGAGGTGCAGGAAAAATGTGGTGGCTTGATGTGGGCGGTGTTGAGAGAATAAGAACAGGTGAAAAGGATGCCGATGCACTAACAACTCAGGTAAATAAAAAAATACAGAATGTGCCATGCGGTTTAACGACTCAGATTGACACACCATGTAGTTAAAGGAATGATTTATGAATAGCAATACAAAGTCATTGGATGAGTTTTATGAACTTACTGATGCGGAAGATTATTTTGAATTTTTTGATTTAGATTATGACTCAAACCTTATAGATGTAAAGAGGTTTCATATACTAAAAGAGTATGGCACTTTAATTAAAACAGGGTTTTCAAATCTTGCCGAGCAAGAAGAACAACTGCTTGATTTTTTAAAGTACTCGCTTCTTAAAGTTTATGGAAGATTTACAAACGGCTATGCTCCGAGTGCAGCTGATATTTGGGGTATGTTTAAAGATGGAAAACTAAGTGGATGTATGGCTTGCATACCGCAGCCAGGAAACAGTTGTGGTTGTTGATCCTAATGTCAAGCTGCACGACAGTGTAACAGCTAGTCGTTCTGGCAAAGATGAAGAAGAAGCGAAGTATTTTCTCGGACAAAAAGTAGAACTTTTAGAAGATATTGTAAATGATGGGACTTATCCACATGCAAAGATTGGTACGCTGATGATGCCAAAGGGCAGTGTTGGTTACATAAAAGACATTGGTGAGTTTTTACAAGTGATAAGAGTTTACGAAGTACACTTTTTTGGTACTGAGATGGAAGTTGATATTATTGGTTGCAGAGAGCATGAGCTAAAACTAATAGAAGATGGTTATGTTAGCGAAGACATACTAGAACAAGAAGCTATGGATGCTCATAGAAAAAAAATGGCTAAATTAAATAAGTAGCAATCTTAAAAAAAAAGGAGAAATAGATGGCAAAAGTGATTTTTATGGGTTTTAGCAAAGATAAAGATGGTCTTTATCACGCACCCAAAGGTGAGCCGATTATTAGATTGGCTAAGGACAACGGTATACCAATTAACTTTGAGTGTCAAGATGGTGAGTGTGGAAATTGTTTAATCAAATATGAAAATATTGAGGATGAGGAGCCTACAAACTATATAGATGATTTAGAGCTTAATAAGTTAATCGAAATGGGTGTACTAAAAGCAAAAGATGCTGAGTATTGTCAGCAGTTTACAATAAGTCCTAAGGTTAGACTAGCATGTCAAACATTAGTTAAGGGCGACGTAATTATTAAACCATACAATTAAGGAAAAAAAATGACAACAAGAGTAGAAATAGTAAATGATTTTTTAGCAATCAATGTAAAAGAGGGTAGTACTATCCAAGAAATCGTTGAGGCAAGTGGTTCTGCACTTCCTTTTGGGTGTCGTGATGGTGAGTGTGGTACATGTGTAGTTGAAGTTGTATCTGGAATGGAATTTTTATCTGATAAAACAGAAAAAGAAGTAAAAGTGCTAAAAGAGATTTGTTCTGGTACATGTACACCAAACTCCAGACTTGCATGTCAAATGAAAATCGAAAAACCAAATGGTTTAGTTAGACTAAAATACTAATGAAACTGCATAATATATGCACAATTGAGCTGCTCAAGCCTCTTATGGTTTGAGTATAATATTCTTATGTCAAGTACATTTAATTTATTTACAACACAAAAACAATCATTACAACTGTCACTAAAACTTTGGTTGCCATTGTTGCAAGCACAGGTTCAAGATTTAGAAGCAATCTTTAAAGAGCATAGCTTTGATAATCCATTTTTGGAATATAAATCATCTTTTGAATCAAATTACTCAAGTTTATCAACATCTGATAATAAAAGTAGTTTTATTGAGAATATGAGTTTATATAAAGAGTCTTTATACGATACTGTTTTAAATCAACTAGATGCTCCACTGTTTCCAACTCCTTCTTCACAAAAAGTGGCTCATGAAATACTTCAAAATATAAATAGTGATGGGTATTTCGAAGGTGATATAGAACAAATAGCTATTACATGTAACACAACAAATCAGTTTGTAGAGAGTGTCAGACAAAGGTTTTCTTATCTTGAACCAAGTGGGATAGGCTCTTTAGATATGATTGAATCATTTGAGTTTCAACTATCACAGCTTTTTATAGATGATGAGTTAAATCTTTTTGTTCAAAAAATAATCCAAAATTTAAAACAGATAGATAAGTATCATAAACATCATAGGTTTATGGAAGCGACAGAGATTGTAAAAAGGTTTAAATATCCTCCTGCGATTGACTTTCAAGAAGACTCAACATATATAGTCCCAGATTTTTTTGTTGATGTAGGAGATGACATATCTGTTAAAATAAATCAGAGTTATTATCCAGATATAGTCATTAAAGACCCTTTTAAAACTAAAAATAGTGAGTTAAAAGATAAACTAAAAGAGGCTAGAGACTTGGTTAACTTACTAGAGCTTAGAAAATCAACTCTTTACAAGCTCGTGCTAATCATAGTAGAAAAACAGATGGGCTTTTTTGTAGGAAGTGAGCTTAAACCTATGACTATGGCTCAAGTTGCAGATGAGATAGGTTTTGAAGAATCGACCATAAGCAGAGCAGTTTCAAACAAGTACATAAAGTGTGAGAGAGGAATGTTTTCACTAAAGTCATTTTTTACAAATGCAGTTAGCAAAAACTTGTCATCTGCAGAGATTAAAAACTATATACAAAATCTTATAGAAAATGAGAACCATGAAGAGCCACTAACTGACCAAGACTTGGTTGATATGGTGATGCAGAGATACAACATGCAGATGGTAAGACGCACCATAACAAAGTACAGAAAACTTCTAAATGTTCCATCTTCTAAAGAGAGAAAGAAGATTTATAAGGTTAGAGATTAGTTGTACATGTAGAAGAGATTTCTGTCGCTTAAGGGACACTTTATATTTAAGAATAATAAATCAACAACATAATAATCTGTAATTAAATTGATTAGTTATCACTTTAAATGGAACATTTTATGTGTTCTATTAATCATTAATATTAAGTCTTAGTTCACTATAATGGGAATGAATAAATAGTTATCTACTAAACAATAAAGGAGAATAATGAATAGTTATCTTAAAATAATTGCAGGGATGTTAGCAACAATAATTCTTGGAGCAATAGGTAGTGGGTTTTGGGAGCGAATCTTATCGCCTGGATTTGACAAGTTACAATATTTTGTTGTAAATAAAATATCATTTTTCTATACAGGCTATTTAGACTCCATATACGAGGATGCCAGCACATCTCTAATTAAATATAATGATTCATCTTCAATATTAATTACTCAACTTTCGCACATAAAACCTAACTCTTTTTGAGTATAAGCACTGAGCACAGCGATAATATTGAGTAAATTTTTATTATCCTTGACAACATTTTGGATTTCAGAGATTTTTGTCAGTATTTTAATAAAGAGTTGCATTGATATTGCCAGTGTTTCAAGCTCACATTCTAAATCTCTAAAGAGTTCTCCAAGAGTTTGTGGTTCATGCTTTATACGGTTAATATAACTTACAATGTTATATGCAAACATAGATAGTGTTATTTTTGCAATTAGTGATTCATAGATACGATTTTCTTCTTTTCCAAAACCGAAGAGGTTTCTGAGATCTTTATAGCCTTGTTCAATATTCCATCTCTTTTTATAAGTTGCTAGAATCTCTTTGCCTGCAATAGTAATATCACTTGAGATAAAAACTAACAACTCTTTACTTGTGTGTAAAAATACGAGCTTGACTTTACCTAAAACTGCATGTTCTACAATGGCATCGAAATATTTGTACGATATTTTGCCATGTTTACCACTACTTTTGTGACGATAGTTTTTCATACTGTCATAGATTGCATTCATAGTTTTATGTTTGCCTTTAAAGTTCCAAATAAGTTTATTGTTTGGAAGTCTTGCTATTACTGGCATACCAAGTTCATTAGCTTGATGTATGAAATTCGGTTTAGCATACCAGCTATCTACGAGCAAGTAATCTGCATCAACACCGTTATCCAAAGCTCTTTGCAGCATCTCAATAGCTAGTATATTTTTGCCTTTAGTAATTTCACTCTTTCTCTGATATGCATTACTTCTGTGATGTAGCTTATTTGTGAACTCTGAAATATCTTTTCTATTGCTACCATTCATTTTTATAGAAAAATCTAATTGAAAAGTTGAATGTGAATCTGCATAATTTAGAGATACGATATTGAGCGCATTGATACTCCTATGTTCTTTATTGCTCCAAATATATTTACAGCTTCCCTCAATGTATTTACCTCTCTTAGACTCTACTGTATCGTCAATAATGAGTAAGCGATGTTCACCATTTTTATGTAGTGGTTTTATTCTTTGCAAAAGTGCAGTAGTACTTAGCATTAAAAACTTTCGCCAGTTGTAACGACTATCTTTGATAAATCTGTAATAGGCATCTTTCCCAAATGCACTATCGCTCTTTTTTATAAATGTTGACTGGCGTTTTTGCATCACTAACATATAAACGAAGTGTAATATTATTTGAAATGGTGGATAGCCAACATTTCGTTTAATGAAGTTGCTCTGCTTAAGTATTTTTGTGATTTTTATCTCTGTTAGCACTTCAAGTATTGGATTCTTTAATATGCTTCTCACTGCAGTTTGTATATAATTGTCAAGTTCCATAAAATAGCCTTGTATTTTTGATGTTGTGGTGACAAAATTATACTAAAAAGTGGCTATTTATGGGCTTTAATACTCAAATTAAGTTCGTGGATTTAGTGAAATCTATGTGCGAAAGTTGAGTTAATTATTTATCTTTTAGGATTAGCCATCTTATTTTTTACATTAAAATATTCAAAAAGTGAAATAAAGGGCATGCAACACTTACAAACTATGTTTAATCATATGCCGACTTTTCAGGGATTAATTGCGAGTGCAATCTTGTTAAGTATGACATTTTATTTTGGAATACAAAAAAATTATATTAATGACATACGTTCATATTCTCATCGCAGTATGGAAATATTAAGACCATATGTTTCAGAAAATGATTATTATTTAATGAAATCAGAATATTTTCAAGTAAAATCAGAAGAAGATTTTAAAAAATTTAATTTAAAACTTACGAGTCACGCGAGTAAAAACAATGTGAATTTACCAGTTTCAGTGATTTCAAAATAATAAGTATAACAAATACAAGGAGAAATTTTGAAGAAAAATATAAAAGTTAAAAATGAAATATACGAAATATCTGGTAAATGGAGTGTAAACCTAGCAAGTAAAGTTTTTATTGGTCATTTATAATGGCCTGAATATTTAAGACACTAATTCAACAAGGTTTATTTTCAAAAAAGTTATAACAAGTACTTGGATAGAAATAAGTTACCCTAGCGGGTAAACTTATTTCGCAAGACAGTTTGTTAGTTTAAGATAAGGAATCAATATGGGAAATAGGAATTTTAAAGTTTTTTACATCAATAAAGATGATAATAATGTAGATAGTATCATTACTGCAAATTCAAAAACAATGGCTATTGAAACATTAAAATTAGAATATTCTGTAAAAGAAATCATATCAGTAGTTGAACTTAAAACATTTCCTAAAGAAGATTATTAAAATGTCATATTACACAAGGGTAGGATATAGAGAAGTAGTTGGTGGCTATCAAGTTATTATAGTAGGTGAAGTATACATTACAAAACATTTTAAATTATTTAGTACATCAGAAGACGCAATTAATTTTATACAAAAAATTATTGCAAAAGAAAATCTTGTTGAAGGCTTTACAGAAGGTGTAAATGACTGTGTCAATATTAATAAACAATATTGGTCTAAAGAGGAATCATTATATCACATTCCAAATACACAAATTATTGTAAACAATACATTTAAATTCTTAGAAGATAAATTTTTATGTATTCCTACTGCAGATGAACAATTAAAGAACAAGACTAACAAAACGCAGGAGCCAACATGAACCCAAGAGTAGGTTCATATTGCTCTCTCTAAACGTTATCTATCATAAAGGCATAAAATAATGAGCATCGTAGTTTGTGTAGTAAAACATAATAATGAGTTTTGTATAGCAGCAGATAAACGTGCTAAAAAAGATGGAATTATTAATGATAACTATCAAAAGCTTTTTAAACTTAAAGAAGATGTTTATTTTGGTATGACCGGTATCGCAGAGGAAGGGCATAAAATTCTAAATAAATTAATGTATTGTACTTACCTTCCACCAACAGGATTAATTAAATTTACTGACTTGAATTTTCAACCTAGCAATAAAATGCTAACCATTATGATTGCTGGTAAAAATGAAAAAGGAGATTTTTTTATTTGGCAAAAAAATTATAAAGGTGAAATTGTGATAGCTGATGTACTTGTGGACAAAATTGCATTTTCACTAAGTACAAATGAGAACTCTGAATTGTTTAATAATTACTTAAGTTCAGAATTAAAGACAGGTAAATTCATTGAAGAGGCTATTATAAATACAATAAAATTCGCCTCCGAAATAGATGATAGCATTTCAAAAGACTTTCATATTGTAATGAATAAGAGTTTGCACGACAGAACAGATTACAAGTACGAGGAGACCAATAGTTTACCCTAGCGGGTAAACTATTGCTCACGACAAGCGTTATATGAGTATTAAAAAATTTGGAGAATAGATGAAACTATTTTTAACTTTATAGCCAAAGGTGGTAATTTAGTTTATCACTATGGCGGTATTGTAAAAAAGCATACACCAGCAAAACAAAAAAGATTAGCAAATATTAAGGAAGTACTGAGTGATATTAAACATAGATGTCACGGTTGCATAGTTCAAGGTATTCCTAACTATCTTGAAGAAAAAGAAATTTGTTCTCTCATTTTTACTGAGAGAGACAGGCTTAATAGGGAATAAGTATCTCATAAACTGTAGAGACTGTGAAAGAACTAATCATGTATCAGTAAAAAGTGTCGAGCTTAAGAACATTTTTTAAGGTTCAGGCGGAAAAACTCATTTTTTGACGAAAAAATGTCCTAAAAAAGTATAAAACTGCAAGATACTCCGCTATTTCTTGCTTGATACTCTCAAGATTGCCACTTTTTAACGCTTTCATAAGCTTTTGAAACAGTGCAATGCCAATCAGGTTCAACAATCTTCTGAAATTATAGGTGAGCATAATGAGAGCATTTTCTCCAGCAACCTTTGTTTTACCACGCATCAGAAAGTGGCTCCAGCCAAGATTTTGTTTGATTGTACCAAAAGGGTGTTCTGCCAGAGCGGCACGCTGTTTAATCATAGTTCTAGCTTCTGGTGTCTGCATCTTTGTACGGTGTTCGACAATGAGTGCTTCATGCTCCCAGCGCCAGAGACGTTTTGCAGGTGTTTTCTCAGGAAGACACTCTGAACGTAATGGACAGACTTTACATACAGAGTGGGTACCGAAATACATAAAACGCTTGATACCCTTATTCTCATAAATAGTTTTTTTTCGCTTTAACACTTTGTTGTTTGGGCAGTGATAGCAATCGTTGGCTTCATCATAATGAAATGCATCACGAGGAAACTTTCCTCTGTCTACTTGCTTTTTTTGCTTATCTTGTATGGGTACATAAACATCTATTCCCTCATCAACACATCTCTTAATCTCTTTTGGATTGTAGTAACCTGCATCAGCTACGACTTTGATATGTTTATTGCCTGTAGCTTCTTTAGCCTGGGTTGATAGGGGATAGAGTTGATCCAAATCAACTCCTTTGGTGGAGATGTCAGTAGCGACAATAAACTTGTGTTTACCATCAACAGCAATCTGGGCATTATAGGCCATAAGATGATGTGCCGGTTTACGCATCAAGGTAGCATCGGGATCACTTTTACAGTATTGTGTTACATTACGCTCTTTCAATGTGTGTAGATTACTGTTCAATTTTGATTTATATTTTTTAAGTCGATCCAGATGTTGCTTGTGTACTACTGGTGCTATCTCTTTCTTCTCACAGCTATCGCTATACTCTAGTGAACTTAAATACTCTGCTATCTTCTCATCAACAGATTCTATATCCTTACGAGTCATTGTTTCAGAGATAAGTTGATTCTTTGATGCATTAGCCCGTAAAAAGGCACCGTCAATGGCAACGACTTCTCCATCAATCAAATCGACAGAACGGCATAGCATTACAAAGTCACGAAATAATTGTTTCAGTACCTTGGGATTATCTTTGCGAAAGTTAGCAATAGTCTTGTATCCAGGAGTAAGTCCAGCACAAAGCCACATCATCTCAACATTGCGTTTAAGTTCACGTTCGAGCTTTCTAGAACTTCGGATACTATTGAGATATCCATAGAGATAAATCTTCAAAAGTAGTGCTGGATGATATGCAGGTTGACCATCAGAACTACCACTACTTGTAAACACTCCCAAAGTAGCTAAATCTATACTATCGACATAGCTGTCAATAGCCCTTACTGAATTATCCTCATCAACATACTCATCCAGACTGGGAGGAAATAAGAGTTGTTGATGGCGGTTTAACCCCTCTTTGTAATTTGGCATTGTTCAGCCTTTTTCGTTGATATATGATATATCTATTTTAGCTTATTTGTGATTATCACTTGCTTTGGGAGTTCTTTCACAGTCTCTGTAGATTTTGGAACTATCTAAAATATGAGCTATTTATAATTGACAAGTAGCTCATATAATGATACGATTAGAAAACTAATCAGCTCATGAGGTAAAAATGAAAAAGAAACAACTATGGATTTGGCAACATCCCAATTATCCAAAATTTAATTATAACCTTCGTGAGCTTCTTCCTAAAATCACACAAATATCTCAGAGTATAGGTCAAGTAAAAGCATTAATCACGCTTCTTGATAAAGATACTCAAACCAACATTAAGATAGATCTTTTTACAAGCGAGATTGTTTCCACTTCTGCAATAGAGGGGGAACATCTTCAAAGAGAGAGTGTAAGATCTTCAATAAGAAAAAAACTAGATGCAACATTTGACAAAGAATATGACAAGTCTACCCATCACACTGACTCTCTCGCGGATATTTTAATGGATACCATACTCAACACAACGCCACTAGAATTAGAGCGTTTACATAAATGGCATATTTCACTTCTTTCCCAGACTCCAAGCCGTTTTACTAAAATCAAACTGGGAGTGTTTCGTGATTATGATGACATGCAAATTGTCTCAGGCGTAATTGGCAAAGAAAAAGTACATTTCGTAGGAGTGCCTGCTAAGAGAATAGATAATGATGCGGATGCTTTGTTGAAGTATATTAATACAAGCGATGACGATATCTATATTAAAAGCGCGATAGCACATTTATGGTTTGTAACTACTCACCCTTATGATGACGGCAATGGCAGAATGGCAAGAATCATAAGTGATTACATAATCTCAAAAGATTTTGGGATAGAATATAAATATTTTTCTATCTCTAGTGCAATAGCAAAAGATCGTAAAAATTATTATGACAAACTAGAGATGTCTCAAAACTTGATAGACAATCCAGATTTAGATTGTACAGCTTGGGTATTATGGTATTTAGATAGATTTAACGACTCACTTCAAGAGACACTTGATGCGATCAACAGAGTTATACAAAAAACAAAGTTTTGGGATAAGGTGCGTCAAATTACTTTAAATCAGCGCCAATTAAAAGTGCTGAGCAAGTTATTAGAGTATAACGAAGGAGAATTTCAAGGCGGGCTTACTACAAAAAAATATGTTGCAATGACCAAAACATCTTTGGCAACAGCAAAAAGAGATATACAAGAGCTTGTGAAATTGGGTTGTTTACATCAGATTGAAGGTACTCAAGGAAGAAATATCAGATACGATATTGTCTATTAAATAGGGGACATTCCAATATGCCATAAATAGTAAGTCCAACACAAAGGATTTACTATGAAGTTACACTCCAGAGGATGAATCTCCACTTTTAACAACTATAAAAATCTTTACATGTAGAGATTTTACTCCCAAGGAGCAGCTTCTCCAACTATTTTAAAAACTGGGTTGTTTACAGCTGCACAAACATCTTTTGCCAAGTTTTCAAGTCCTCCGTATGCTCCGTAACTTAGCTTTTTTTCTTGGTTTACATCTACAAAGGCTACTCTTTTCTTTATGGCAGTGTAGAGGCTTCGCCCCCCTGCTAATAAAATATCTACATTATGCTCATCTATAAGTTTTGCTTGTTCGTTTGCTGGAACTTTCATAAGTATTTTTACATACTGAGCGGCTATCTCGATATCTTCAAGTGTCGATTTTCTAACACTTGTTGCAACTACTTCTATCCCTATGTCTTGAAGTGCTGAAGCTATTGACCACGATTTATTTCCACCAGTGTTGAGTATGGCTTTTTTGCCATTTAGGATTTTTCTATATGGAAGAAGTCTCTTCTCCAGAGCTTCTTCTTCTTGGGCTATTATGATTTTTGCTTTTGCAGTTAACTCTTCATCACCAAAAGCATTTACGATTGACATAATTGCATTTGTAGTATCTCTTTTTCCGTAAAACGATACAGAAATGTAAGGTATGCCATATCTCTCTTGCATTTTTCTAGTTAGTGTAACTAAAGATTTTGCACATACAATGACATTTAGTTTTGCGGTGTGTGCTGTTTGAATCTTCTCTATTCTTCCATCACCAGCCAGCGTTGAGACTATTTTAATACCAATCTTTTCAAGAATAGGCGTGTACTGCCACATATCGCCTGTCACGTTGTACTCACCAATGAGGTTTATACCAAAAGGGTGAATTTCCTCAGGCTCACGAGTTCCTATGAGTTGATTTAAAACAGCTTCTCCACCAAGACGAGAGCCTAAGTTTTTACTTCCAACAAATCCTGGAGCGTGAACGACAACTATTTTAATATTGTGTTTGTTCTCTAAGTTCTTACATGTAGTATCTATATCATCACCAATCATAGCAGTTACACAAGTTTCATAAACAAAAATCGCCTTTGGTTTTTTATGCTCTATAAGATACTCAATAGATGTTATAAGTTTTTTATCACTTCCAAAGATAATGTCATTGGTTGTTACATCTGTATAGTAACCCGTTAGAGTGTTGTTTTCACCTTCGTAGCTTGTTGGAGTCTCTCTTGTCTCCCAAGAAGCTCCTTGACATGTAGCAGGACCATGAACAAGATGAACCGCATCAGCGTATGGGAATAGGGCAATTTGAGCACCTTCAAAAGCACATCCACCAGTTGTCGCACCTGGTTTTGGTTTATCACAACTACTCTTTTTTTTATCATTATGTGAACATGCTGATTCATTCAAAAGTTCACGAATTAATTTTTTATTTACCATAATATTATCCTTGTAGTTATTTATGCATAAATTATTCCTTTGGAGTCTCAAGGGAACATAACTTGTATAGTAAAGGTTAATAGTATTAATTAAGGAGAATTCTTAATGAGTGAGATAAAAGATAGATATATAACTTTTGACAATATCGATTGTTATGAAAACTCGGCGTTGGTTATAGATGCTATGATTGAACTATTTAAGTTAAAACCAGAGTCAAAAAACAGACTTTGGAATAACTTTATGAATAAAATACCACAAAACTATAGAGAAGTTTTTGAAAAAGATGGTAATAAAGACACGCTCTACCTAGTTTGCGCAAATGTATTTTACATATCTGACCTTTTTGAAGAGTATGACTTCGAAGCAGGTATAGAAGTACTTGAGCAGGTTGAGTTTGAGTGTTGCTAAAAAAGGATTAATTATGAGTCACAATGAAGCACTACAGGCATATAAAACTAAAGATTATGATAGAGCGTATGCTATTTGGGAAGATGAATCAAAAAAAGAGAATGACCAAGCTATGACAAACATAGGCTTGATGTATCTCAAGGGTGATGGAGTTGATAAAGACTTCACAAGAGCTAGAGAGTGGTTTTTAAAAGCAAGTAAATATGACAATGACTCTGCAAATTATAATCTTGCACTGATGTATCAGACAAAACTCGGTGTTGAAGAAGATATACAAAAAAGTATCTCTTACTTTAGAAAAGCAGTAGCAAAAAACCATCAAAATGCCAACTTTAGACTTGGGTATCTTCTTTTAAAAGATAGAACAAATGAAGAGTCTGTAAAAGAGGGGTTTGCGTGTATCTTAAATGCTGCAAAATCCAACCATCCACTAGCGATATCAATGGTAGGTGGGCTAGATACCAAGCCGAATCTCTCAGCCAAGTTAAATATAACATACAGAACTAGCACTTATGAAAAACAGATAGAAATTTTAGAGGATGCAATCGGGAGATATATTAGACCTATACTTCTAAAAGACGGTGGAAATATTATGATTCTTGATTATGTCAACAAGCCGAACATAGAGATTAGACTTGCTTATCAAGGTAATTGTGCCGGTTGTTCAATGGCCTCAACTAGTACTTATGGTTTAATATATGATACTTTATCAAAAGTTATAGATGAAAATATTTTGGTATATGTAATATGATTAAGATAGCTTTTGCCTCAAAAGATGGTCTACATGTAGATGAGCACTTTGGTTGGTGTGAAAAATTTTATATCTATGGGGTAAATGAAGAGAGCTATGAACTTCTTAATGAAGTTGACTCATCACTAAAGTATGAACAAGAGAGTGATAAACTAGAGTATAAAATCATGTGTATTGATGGCAGCGATATAGTTTATGTAGCTAAAATAGGACCAAAAGCTGCAAGCATGGTAAAACTAGCGGGAACTTTTCCTCTGCGTTCATCACAAGAGGATGAAAAGATAGAAGAGGTACTTAAATCTATACAAAAACTTATGAAAGAGAATCCCCCTTTATGGTTAAAAAGGATACTACTAAAATGAGTAATGCAATAAGAGTTAGTGAAGATTTATACTATATTGGAGTTAGTGATCCTGATCTTAGAACATTTGACATCATCATGAAGACTGCAAATGGCACTACATACAACTCTTATCTACTAAAAACAGAAGATGGCGTAATCATTTTAGACACCGTAAAAGAGGAGTTTCAAGATGAGTTTTTCCAAAAGATAGAGTCGTTATGTTCATATGATGAAATCAAATATATTATTATGCACCATCTTGAACCTGACCATAGTGGTGCTTTGGCTGAGCTTACATGTAGAGCTGTAGATGCCAAGGTATTTATATCTCCAATGGCACAACCGATGCTAAAGTCAATTGCTAAAAGTGACACCATAAAGTTTGAAACTGTTTGGACAAACAAAGAGTTAAAGTTAGGTTCTAAAACACTAAAGTTCTTAAGCACACCAAATCTTCACTGGCCTGAGACCATGAGCAGTTACTTGGTTGAAAACAAAGTTTTGTTTAGTGGAGATGTTTTTGGTTCTCACTACTATGACAGTAGATTATTTGATGATTTAGTCGGTGACTTTGATTACGCTTTTAAGTACTACTACGACCATATTATGAGAGCGTTTAAGAGCCATGTTGTAAAGGCGTTAAATATATATGAGACTTTAGATATCGATATTATCTGTAATCTTCATGGTCCAATTATAAGAAAAAATCCAAAAAAATATATAGAGTTGTATAAAAAATGGAGTCATGTTCAAGAGAGAATTCATGGCAAAAAGATAGTATCTATTTTTTATGTAACTAGTTATAAAAATACTAAAAATATGGCACATAGTATTTATGATGGTTTACAAGGGAGTGAAAATATCATAGCAAATATCTATGATTTGACTGCTCTTGATGAACAAAATATGATTGCAATTTTAGAAGAGAGCACAGGAGTCATCATCGGCTCTCCAACAATCAACGGTGATGTTCCAAAAGTAGTCTGGGAACTTCTTAGCTGTATGATGGTTTTAGAAAAACTTGGTAAAATTGGAGGATGTTTTGGCAGTTATGGCTGGAGTGGAGAAGCTATAGAGATGATAAACTCAAGACTAAAAGCACTTAAATTTCGTGTGCCTTTAACTCCAATAAAGATAAAGCTTATACCTACAAAAACAGAATTGTATGAGTGTTACAGTTTTGGTGTGGAGTTTGGCGAAATTGTAAATGGAAAAATGGTGGAGATAAACTTATGAGAAAAATAATAAATACAGACAAAAATAAAGCTTTAGAGGAAAAAGTAACTAAGTTTTTGCAAACTTACTCTGTAGATGAACATAGCAAAAATGAGGTTGCTCCGTATCTTGCAAAAGTATCCCTGATGATGAACCATCTTTATGAAGATTTAGGTTTTAAAAATAGAGTTGAGATGGGACGCTTTATGAAAACACACTTTCCATCATTAGCTGCTATTAAACCAGAAGATAAACTTTGGAAGAAGTTTATCTATGACAGCATAGATGAAGTAGCTCCAGCTTGTGCTACATGTAAAGACCAAGTAAACTGTTTTACATGTAGAATGTAATTCAGTATAAACCTTCTCGTTCAAATCAAATAGACAAACTCAATAATATCCTTTTAAATCCTAAACAAAATTTCCTCTAAAAACATTTTTGTTTTGCAATATTTGCAAAATTGTAGGCTAAATTAACTATGACAAAAAATGTATAAATTAGATTATACAACTAACATACACCTATATAAAGCCCTAAAACAAGTACTTATAGACAAATTTATAAATTTATATCTTAATGAATTTTTCTAAGGAACACTATATGTAATGTAATAAGCGAAACAAAATTAATAGATAAAAAGGAAACGATATGGCTGAACTAAGACAAATCGCATTTTACGGAAAAGGTGGGATTGGTAAATCTACTACATCTCAAAATACATTGGCAGCAATGTGTCACTATTATGGTCAAAAGATACTAATTGTTGGTTGTGATCCTAAAGCAGATTCAACAAGACTTATTCTACACGAAAAAGCTCAAAATACAATTATGCAACTTGCAGCTGACGCAGGATCGGTTGAAGATTTAGAATTAGAAGATGTTTGTAAGCCAGGTGCGGGTGAATTTAATCCAGAAGATACAGAAATTACTGAGGGTTACATTATGTGTACAGAGTCAGGTGGTCCTGAGCCAGGAGTTGGTTGTGCTGGTCGTGGTGTTATTACTGCAATTAACTTTCTTGAAGAAGAGGGTGCTTATGATGATGAGCTAGACTTTGTATCTTACGATGTTCTTGGTGACGTTGTTTGTGGTGGATTTGCTATGCCGATTCGTGAAGGTAAAGCACAAGAGATTTATATCGTTATGTCTGGTGAGATGATGGCAATGTATGCTGCTAACAATATCTCTAAAGGTATTTTAAAATATGCAAATACTGGTGGTGTTCGTCTTGCTGGTTTAGTGTGTAATGCACGTATGACAGATAAAGAGTATGACCTAGCTAAGCAATTAGCAAAATCTATTGGTACTCAAATGATTCACTTCGTACCTCGTTCAAACCATGTTCAAAGAGCAGAGTTAAGACGTATGACAGTTGTTGAGTATTCTCCAAATTCTGATCAAGCAATGGAATATAGAGAATTAGCTAGAAAAATTATTGCTAATGATTTAAAAGTTATTCCAAGACCTTTAGAAATGGATGACTTAGAAGACTTATTGATGGAATACGGTCTTGAAGATGGAGCTGATGAGGCTGTTGTAGGTCAAAAAGAGTCAGACTACTAAGTTTAACTTAGTGTTTAAATAATAATAATAAAAAGGAATTAATATGTTTGTATGTGGTTATCATTTTCCAGCAAGTGAAGGAAACGATGTATCTTTTGATAAGGTAATTGAAAAAGTAAATGAAGGTGTTGAAGCAACAGGTAAGACTGTTACATTGACAGGAGAAACAGCTAAAGGTGAAGTTATATTAAATTTTGAAGTTCCAGCAGGAACATTTGCACACGTTGCATTTATTGATTATTTCGATAAAACAGACGTTAAACTTGCTGCAAATAATTCAAAAATGATTTATTACACTAATAAATATCAAATTAGTGAAATATCTAAATCTGTTGATGGTGATGTTACAAAAGATTTATGTAAAAATCTAGATGATATGAATCTATATAGAGTTACAGTAGCGTAAGCTACTTAACTTCTAAAGGAGAAATTATGAGTGAAATGTTAGAAAAATTACAACTTGAAGCTATCAAAGAAGTTTTAGAGGTATATCCTGAAAAAGCTGCAAAAAGTAGAGCAAAACATCTAGGTGTTGATTCACCAGAGGGTGTTAAAGGTGCTTGTGATACTACAAGAAGTAATAAACAAACTGTTCCAGGTGTAATGAGTCAACGTGGTTGTGCATACGCTGGAAGTAAGGGTGTTGTTTGGGGACCGATAAAAGATATGATTCATATCTCTCACGGACCTATTGGTTGTGGTCAATACTCACGTGGCGGTAGAAGAAACTACTATACAGGGGCAACAGGTATTGATACATTTGGAACAATGAACTTTTCAACTGATTTTAGTGAAAAAGATATTGTATTTGGTGGAGATACAAGACTTAAAAAAGCTCTTAGTGAGATTGATGAATTATTTCCACTAAATAACGGTATATCTATTCAATCTGAGTGTCCAATTGGTCTAATTGGAGATGATATCCAAGCAGTTGCTAAAAAACATAAAGCTGAGAGTTCAAAGCCAACTATCGCTGTTTCATGTGAAGGTTTCCGTGGAGTTTCTCAATCTCTTGGTCATCACCTTGCTAATGATGCTATTCGTGATGAGGTTATGACTGATACAAGTGCTAGATCTAGTTTTGAATCAACTCCTTATGATGTTTCTATCATAGGTGATTATAACATTGGTGGAGATGCTTGGGCTACAAGACTTTTACTTGAAGAGATGGGTCTTAGAGTTATCGCTCAGTGGACTGGTGATGCTACTTATAAAGAGATGGCAATCGCTCCAAAGTCAAAACTAAACTTACTTCATTGTTACCGTTCTATGAACTATATCTCTCGTCACATGGAACAAGAGTTTGAGATTCCTTGGATGGAATACAACTTTTTTGGTCCAAGTAATACGACTGCAAGTTTAAGAAAAATTGCTGAGTTTTTTGGTGGTGAGATTGTAGCAAATACTGAAGCTGTAATCGCTAAGTATACAAAAATGACAGATGAAGTTATTGCTAAATATAAGTCAAAACTTGAAGGCAAAAAAGTAATGCTTTATATCGGTGGTTTAAGACCTCGTCACGTTATTGGAGCTTATGAAGACTTAGGTATGGAGATTATCGGTACTGGTTATGAGTTTGGTCATGGTGATGATTACAAAAGAACAAAAGAAGACTTAAGCAGAAGTACACTTATTTATGATGATGCAAATGAGTATGAGTTAGAGCAATTTGTTAAAAAATTAAGACCAGATTTAGTTGCTGCTGGTGTTAAAGAAAAGTATGTATTCCAAAAAATGGGATTACCATTTAGACAGATGCACTCTTGGGATTATTCAGGACCATACCATGGTTATGATGCATTCGCAATTTTTGCTAAAGACATGGATTTAGCTATGAATTCACCAGTTTGGTCTCATACTAAAGCACCATGGGACAAACAAGAAGTAGGAGCTTAATATGCAAGACGTAGAAAATATTGTAAACGGACAGAAACTATTTTTAAAAGAAGAGTATCAAGAAGTTTTTAAAAATAAACAAGAGTTTGAAAGTAACATGGGTTCAGTGAACCCTGCTAAAGTAGAAGAAATCGCTGAGTGGACAAAGTCTTGGGACTATAGAGAAAAGAACTTAAGTAGAGAAGCAATTACTGTTAACCCTGCTAAAGCTTGTCAACCTCTAGGTGCTGTAATGGCTGCTCTAGGTTTTGAAAACACTATGCCTTATGTTCATGGATCTCACGGTTGTGTATCTTACTTTAGAACATATTTCACAAGACACTTTAAAGAGCCTACACCATGTGTTTCAGATAGTATGAGTGAATCATCAGCTGTTTTTGGTGGACTTGCAAATATGAAAGATGGCTTACGAAATTGTAACGCTATGTATAAGCCTGAAATGATTGCTGTTAGTACTACATGTATGGCAGAAGTTATTGGTGATGACTTGAATGCTTTCGTTGCTGGAGCAATACAAGATGCTGAGGGTGAGTTAGATAATACTGCTGTCACTTACGCACATACACCATCTTTTGTTGGTAGCCACATTACTGGTTATGACAACATGATTAAAGCGATTTTAGAGCAGTTAAATCCTCCAAAATCTGAAAAAGTTCTTGATGAAGAGAGAATCAACATTATCCCTGGATTTGAACCATACCTTGGGTCACTTAAAGAGATAAAAGAGATAGCTGCATCATTTGGTGATAAAATCTTTTTGATTGGTGACCATGAAGAGCAGTGGAATACAGGAGCTGGTGAATATTCTATATATGCTGGTGGTACAACGCTTGAGACTGCAAGAACTGCAATCAATGCAAAGGCTACTGTTTCTTTACAGAAGTATTCAACAATGCAAACTTCTAAGACGATTAAAAACAAATGGAAGCAAGAGTACGAGACTTGTAATCCAATCGGTCTATCTGGAACTGATGCGTTTGTAATGAAGCTTGCTGAACTATCTGGTAAAGATATTAGTGCTGAGTTAAAAATGCAACGTGCTCAACTTGTTGATGCAATGCAAGATTCTTACCCGTATATGCATGGTAAAAAGTTTGCAATCTATGGTGACCCTGACTTTTTACTAGGTCTTGTTTCATTTATAGTTGAGATGGGTGGTATTCCAACTCATATTCTTTGTAACAACGCTCCTAAAAAGGGTTGGGAAGCAGATATGCAAGCAATCGTTGATAAATCTGACTGGGCTAGTGAATGTCAAATCTGGCCAGGTAAAGATTTATGGCATTTAAGAAGTTTACTATTTACTGAGCCGGTTGACTTTATGATTGGTAATGTTTATGGTAAAGAGCTTTATAGAGATACAAATACACCACTAATCCGTATTGGTTTCCCTATCTTTGACAGACACCATTTACATAGATACTCTATTAGCGGATACAAGGGTGGATTAAATCTACTAACTTGGATTACAAACGCTATTCTTGATCAGCTTGATGAAGAGACTAAAGATACTGGAAAAACTGATTATTTCTTTGATTCAGTAAGATAGTTCTTCGTAAATAAAACTCTCCTACGCCAGAAGATTTTTTCTTCTGGCTTTTTCACGCAATAATCCACTCACATTTCATACGCAAACACATCCCTATAAATGAATCTCCACATTCAAATATCTACATGTAGATTTATATTTATCAAGTAGAAATGGCAGAATATTTAGGAGTATCATAATCGTAAATATCAAAAGTAATTAAAAGTGGAGATTTATTTACATGGTGTAATTCAAAGAAAAAGATTATGTTATAATCATAAAAATATACATGGAAGTTAGCTATGAATAAGAATGAAATTTTATTAAAACTAAAAGAGCTAAAACCAACATATGAAAAAGAGGGTTTAATACTTTTAGGACTATTTGGGAGTTATGCAAAAAACACACAAACTAAATATAGTGATATAGATGTAGCATATAAATTAGACTATGATAAGTTCTCTTTGAAGTATCAAGGTGGATTTGCAAAACTTCTTAGAATAGATGATATAAAAAAAGAATTGCAAACAATTTTTAAAACTCCAATAGATTTGGTTTCAGACGATAATAAATCAATTTTAAAGGATTTAATTAATGTCTAGTGGTGCTAATAGACTTGCTAAAGTTTATGAATGTATTGAAAACATCGAGTTTATTTTAAATACAAACGATTTAAAAATAACTCATGCTATTGAAGATAAAATAATGAAACCAGCTATTAGAATGAATATTGTAAGAATAGCTGAACAATTCTCTAAATTAAAAGATGATAATGAATTTAAAATACTTGAAAACTTTACAAGTGAAGATTTAAAAGGCATAAGTTCTGTAAGAAATTATATAGCCCATGATTATGACAGTACAGATGATAATATCATAGAAGATGTTGTTAGATATAACTTACCTATTTTTAAAACAATCATTAAAAAACTTTTAACGGATAACTGATTTATATAGTTTATTTTACGGTCTCAAAACTGATTACTTTTTTGATTATGTAAGATAGTTCTTCGTAAATAAAACTCTCCTACGCCAGAAGATTTTTTCTTCTGGCTACTTATATATTAATCATAAGCCTGTTGTCTATGCCTAAAATCTACTATAACAATGATAAGCTTTTCATCTTCGATAAGATAAAAAAGTCTGTAGTTTCCAATCTGATACCTATAGTATCCCTCAAGATTGCCTTTTAATTTTTTAATATTAGAACCGAAAAATGGATTTTCTCTAAGTTGTGGATAAACAAAACTTTCTATTTTTGAGTATAGTTTTTTATCTATCTTTTTTTTGATTTTTTCAAATGTTTTAGTTTCAGCAATTTTGTACTTAGACAATTTTGTAATCGCCATTTTTAAAGTCATCTAAACCATTCATCAAATTTTGAACAAGCTCTTTATCATTTAATATCTCAGACATTTCATCATTTTCGACAAACTGAGAAGATGTTAAATACTGCATCGTAGCAAACTCTATAAAGTTTGAAAGATTTCTTTTTTGCCCTTCTGCTGCAAGTTTAATCATATCGTAAACAGTATCATCAACTCTCATTGTTACAGTTTTCATAAAATCTCCTTTAGAATATTTATATTACTTATTGTATTCAATTTTATTCACTTTGTCAATTGTGCCTGAATAGTGATGTTTAGAAAATATAGTAAAAGTATAAATATTCATAAGAATAATTCAGCATATTATATATTACATGTAACTCTTATTAACATATATTAAATTTTTTTTATTATTTATTATTATTTTTAGGCATAGCAAGTTTAAAAAAGTAAACTAGTTTAGATTTATAAAATATTTAATAATAACAAGGAATAAATAGTGAAAAACTTACTTAAAATAGCAATAACCGATAAGTCATGTTTTGGGGACATTTACGGTGCAGCGGAGACAGAGATAAAAAGGATAAAACAGTGGTAAATATATTTAATGTGATTTCTACATGTAGAAGTGTTTTAGTAGTAAATAATAATCTACATGTAGATGTGAGAGAGGTGGCGTAGATGAAAAGATTGTTTTTAACAAGTGGATTAATTATAGGTTTGCTTCTTAGCATAAATGGTTGTAGTACTGTATCTGCAAAATATTATGGAATGAAATACTGCTCCGCAGAACCTAATCCAAATACATGGATAGGGGAGGTGGTTGAAGTACCTCTTAGTATCTACTGGGAAGATGAACTATATAATGGTTTTACTGATGAAGATGCAAAACTAATGGTGATAAACTATCTTGATGGTGTGCATCTACAAACAATGGCACTTAACACTCCTGATGGTAATGTGAAAATATACTCTTTTAAAGATGCCCCTCAAAGTTACATAGACTTGGTTAAAGAGGGATTTGCAGTGGCGGAAGAGACGAAAAAGCAAAAAGTATTATTTGATGAAGCTTGGCTTGATTATAAAGAAAAAAAAATATTATCTCAAGTGGAATTTACATTAATAAGTGAAAAATGGACTCAAGTAGATAACAAAAGAAAATCCCTCCAAATCCAAATAGAAAAGATAAAACAGACTCTGACTTTAGTAATAACTCAAACAACTAAAGAGGCTATGCCAAAAATGAACTATACGGTTACAACTAAAAAACTACATCTTCCAGAAGATGCAAAAAAATATATATACATGGATGAAGTAAAAGTGATAGACAACCGTACAGATAAAACAATAGCCTATAACACAAGAGTGATGCAACGATATTCATCTTCACTTCTGCCTGATATGGTTGGTGGGAGAGGACTTTATCCACATTCAATGTGTGGAGATGCATCCCCAGAAAGATTTGATGAAGATGTATTTCAAAATATAGGTAGAAGTGGGAAACTTTTCCCAGGAAAACATAAAACTCTTTTTTTATAAGGAAAAATAATGGCAGAATTAACATTAAATACAAATACAATTGCAGACATGGGCGAAACTACGCCCCAGGGGTTGAATCTCCACTTTTAAAACAAATTTATTGTTTTTTTAATCGTTATTTAGCATAATACGAAACGGCACCATCGTTGAACGACTGAACCCTTCTTTAATATAAAATTTATGAGCAAGATTGTTATCTTCATCAGTTAACAATGTTAACCTTTTACAGCCACTTTCCTTAGCAAATTTTATTGCATATTTTATAAGTTTTGAACCCACTCCTTGGTTACGATAATCTTGAGAAACAACCATATCTTCCAATATACCAACTCTCTCTCCAAGGGCTGTTGAGACAGTATATAAGATGTTTGCCATAGCGATAATCTTGTTTGATTCTTTAGCAACTATTATATGACCAAGCTCTGATTTGCAAAGTATAGTTGTAAGTCCTCGTATTTGTGCATTTTCATCTGGTGAAAATTCTGTCTCTTGTTGAAAAAGAGAATTTAGCAATAGACATAACTGGGGAATATCCTCTAATGTTGCTTTTATAATTTCCATTTTTAACCTTGTGTTTTTCAGGATATATTTTAACTTAACTCTGTGAATAATTAGCTATAAGATTCTGGATCAAGTCCAGAATGACGGAATTGTAGTCATTACAAGTTAAAACCATCGTCATTCCAAGCTTGACTTGGAATCTAGTTTGAACTTTATTCTCTACATGTAGCTAAGGGAACACTTCTTGTATGTAAAAAATTATATTACTGAAGGATTATTTATGGAGACTATTATACTGCTGGTGTCAATTTTAATTTATATTATTTCAATAATCCTGTATGCAAGCAAAATATCTAAAAAGAGTGCATAATGGGATTTGCAACACTTACGGACACGCAAAACTTTGCTAAAAAGTTTTCAAGTTATAAAGACTTTTATATAAAGCATAATGACTTAATCTTTTCAAAGCTTGGTATTGGAACTTTCAATGCAGAACCGTACAAAGAAGAGAACTATGTTTTTCACTATATTGAGGGTGTCAAAGAAGCCGTTAGAAGTGGCATAAACCTCATAGATACAGCAAGTAACTACAGATACGGACAAAGTGAAAAAGAGATAGGTGAAGCACTTAAAGAGCTTTTTGCAGAGGGTATTAGTTCCAGAGAAGAGTTGATAATCTGTTCAAAAGGTGGCTTTATACAGCTTGATTACCCATTTCCTAAAAATCCTTACATGTGGATAGAAGAAAATATCATAGAGAAAAACTTAGCGACAAAAGATGATATAGAAGTAGACCAGCATTGTATGACTCCTGACTTTTTAGAGTACTCATGTAGAAGAAGTTTGGTAAATTTAGGTGTTGAATCTCTTGACATATATTATCTTCACAATCCAGAGATGCAACTTATAAAGCTTGGGGAAAAAGAGTTTTATAAATTGGTTGAGAAAATATTTACAAGATTTGAAAAACTAGCAGATGAAGGTCTGTTTAAATCTTATGGAGTTTGTGTTTGGAATGGTTTTACGGCTGAAAATAAAGAGTTAATAAGTTTAGAAAAATTAGTAAAAATTGCCATAAAAGTTGGTGGAGAAAATCATCGATTTAAATATGTTCAACTTCCGTTTAATATGGGAAAAACAAATGCCTATACAACTCCAACTCAAAAAGTAGGCGGTGAGGAATGTACAATCATTCAAGCTGCGCATAGATTAAACATAGGTGTTATAAGTTCATCATCTTTACTTCAAATGAAGCTATTTAAAAAATCATTCACGCGCGAGAGCGGAGTGGTTTTAGATGAGTCTATGACACTAACGAGTGATATACAGCTTGCTCTTCAGTTTGTGCGCTCAACACCTGGGATAATTAGTAGTTTATTTGCCTCAAAAGCACCGGTACATGTAAAAGAAAATTGCGAAATATCAAAAGTAAAGTCAGTAGATAGAAATAGATATGACTTACTTTATAGGCTGTAGTCATGATGTTTGATGTCATAGTAGTCGGTGGCGGTATAGCAGGGCTAATGGCAGCCATAGAAGCAAAAAAATCTAACAATAAAGTAGCAGTTATTACAAAAGGAAATCTATTTAAGTCAAATAGTTCTTTAGCTAGTGGCGGTATAAATGCTGTGCTGGATTCTAATAACTCTAAAGAGATTAAACTACATGTAGATGACACAATAAAGGCGTGTTTTGGCTTAGAAAACAAAAATGCAATTACTTACATGTGTAATAGAGCACCAAAAATCATAGAGAAGTTAGTTAAGTATGGCGTGGAGTTTGACAAAAACGAAGATGGCTCTATAGCTCAAAGAAGTTTTGGTGGCGGAAGTTCAAAAAGAACTTGTTACGTAGGTGACAAAACTGGTTCGGCGATAATGCAAGTGCTTATTAAAAAAGCTAAAACACTTGGTGTTACATTTTTAGTCAACAATTTTGTTATGAACCTTACTACATTGAACAACAGAGTAAGTGGAGTAGTAGTTTTAAGAAAGTTTGATTCATCTGTTATGGTCTATCCTTCAAAGTCAGTTATCTTAGCTGGTGGCGGATATGCTGGATTATACAGAGGTTTTAGTACTAATGCACAAGATTACTCTGGTGACATGCAGGCTATAGCTCTTCGTGCAGGATTAAATCTAAAAGATATGGAGTTTGTACAGTTTCATCCAACTGGAATGATAAAAACAAATTATCTAGTAAGTGAAGCTGCGCGTGGCGAAGGTGGCTATCTTGTCAATAATGAAAATGAGAGATTTGTAGATGAGTTAGATACTAGAAGTGTAGTTAGTTTGGCTATATCAAAACAGATAGAATCAGGTAAAAAAGTCTTTGTAGACTTAAGGCATCTTACTCTTGAGCACATAGAGGCAAAGCTGCCATCTCTATATAAAACAGCTTTTATGCAAGCAGGCATAGATATATCAAAAGAGTTATTGCCCGTTAAGCCAGTCGCACACTACAGCATGGGCGGTATAGAGTCTGATATGACTAAAACAAAGTTAAAAGGTCTTTTTGTTTGTGGAGAGTGTGCAGTAACCGGAGTTCACGGAGCAAACAGACTCGGCGGTAATTCTTTACTTGATGGTGCAGTGTTTGGAGAGCTGGCTGGTATAAATGCCTTGAAATTTTCTAAAAGTAAAGAGTATCTGCCTATTGATTACAATATTGTTGCAAAAGATCAAAAAATGGTTGATTGGATATTTGACAAGGAGAGCTCAAAAAACTTTAACTCTATGCGAATCAGCATGGGAAAAACAATGTTTGATTTAGCTGGAATTCATAGAAGCGAAGAGAGCTTAACAAAGGCATTTGACTATTTAAAATATTTACGACGAGAAACAGCAACTTTGCACTGTATAGACAAAGGTAGGCAAAACAATGTTGAACTTAGCTCTATTTTAGAGTTAAAAAATGGACTTGAAGTCTCAGAGGCTGTAGTTTTATCTGCGCTCAAAAGGCAAGAGAGTAGAGGAGCTCATAATCGTGATGACTTTGCTGATGAAAATTTGAAATTAAGAAAATCAATTTTAATCAATGAGCCAAAAAAGGGATATTTTAAAGTCTGGTATGAAGACAACAAGTTTATGTTAATACTACAGAAAATATTTACAAATTAATAAAAGGATATAAAAATGGCAAAGGTAATGTTACGAGAGAGCGCAGATGAGATTTTTTTCTATATAGCGAAAAAAGATATGGAAGAGACTATAGAGAGTATAGAGTTCGACAGTGATGATAACTGGGGCGGAGAGGTAGTGCTTAGCAACGGTGAGACATGGTGGATAAAACCGGCACCAAAAAGTCTGCCACAAGAAACTACATGTAAGAAACTTGCTGACTGATTAATATATAGGCACTAACTTGTATTTTTAATATACACTTAAATATATAATATAGTATATAAAACAAAGAAGAGAAAATGATAAAAAGTTGCAAAGAGTGTGTTACTAATAAAGAACTGCTGGTTATATATGATATAGCATCTTTGATTTCAGATTCAAGAGATATTCAAAAGTCTTTGGAGAAGTCTCTAATGGCACTCAAGAACTCTTTGAGTTTGGAAAACTGCGTAATATATAAGCTTGAAGACGAGATGCTTAATATTTTTGCATCTATTGGTCTTAACAGACACCAAAAGGTTATATCTGAATACAGGCTAGGAGAGGGTGCTACTGGTCTTGCTGCAAAAAGTATGGAGCCAATTGTAATTGAGAATATTCATAATGATATTTTATTTTTAAACAAATCTGGGAATAAAAATAGCGAGACACTATCTTATGTAGCAGTCCCTTTAATAGCGGAAAATAGTGTAATTGGTGTTCTTGGTGCCAACTTAACAAAAGCTACACAAATGGACTTTGAAGAGACAGTTAAGACTTTGACAATTGTAAGTTCTCTGTTTGCTCAGTACATTAGCTCTAGTATGGCTGTTGAGTTAGAAAAAGAGAGACTCAAAGATTTAAAACTATATTATAAAATGGAGTGGGATTCAAAAGTGCATAATTTTGGTGACATTATTGGCGACTCAAAAGAGATGCAAAATATGTATAAAGTTATTGACAGAATAGCTGGAAGTGATGTAACTATTTTAGTGCGAGGCGAAACGGGAACCGGTAAAGAGTTAGTAGCATCAGCTATACACAAAAGAAGTAAGAGAGTAGAAGAGCCATTTATTAAATTAAATTGTGCTGCTATAACAGATACTTTGCTAGAGAGTGAACTTTTCGGACATGAAAAAGGTGCCTTTACTGATGCTAAAGAGACAAGAAAAGGTAGATTTGAACTTGCAGATGGAGGAACACTGTTTTTAGACGAGATAGGAGATATTAGTGCATCAGCACAGGTAAAGCTTCTTCGAGTTTTACAAGAGAGAGAGTTTGAGAGAGTAGGCGGATCTAAAACTATACATGTAAATGTGAGACTAGTCGCTGCAACAAACAGAGACTTAGAACAGATGGTAAAAGATGGAGAGTTTAGAGAGGATTTATACTATAGACTAAATGTTATACCAATTGACTTACCACCTCTTAGAAAAAGAGGAGATGACATTAAACTGTTGGTTAATTTCTTTTTACAACGCTCAATGCAAAACCATAAAAAAAATGTTGTTATAACTGATGAAGCAATGGCACAACTTATGGCTTATCCTTGGCCTGGTAATGTAAGAGAGTTAGAAAACACTATAGAGAGAATTGTTCTTATGGGAAGTGAAGATGGGATAACAGCTTCTGAGATGAGCTTGCTTTTACCAGCACTTAATAATGTCAAAGTAGTTGCTACTAGTGATTCTTTTTCATTAAACAACAAAACCCTTGATGAATTAGAAGAAGAGGCTTTAAAAAGTGCTATGAGAAACAGTGAAAACAATCAAGCCGAAGCTG
The DNA here is from genome assembly GCF_015265455.1 of Candidatus Sulfurimonas baltica. Taxonomy (NCBI): domain Bacteria; kingdom Pseudomonadati; phylum Campylobacterota; class Epsilonproteobacteria; order Campylobacterales; family Sulfurimonadaceae; genus Sulfurimonas; species Candidatus Sulfurimonas baltica. Next base: position 1,115,954 of record NZ_CP054492.1, read on the forward strand.
CAAAAATTTTAGGAATTACGCAGAGACAAATTGGGTATAAGATAAAAAAATATGGAATCTAAAATAATATATAAAGATGAGCTTTTGGCGCTATGTGAAGACTTTATCGATGTTGGATATATGGCTGAAAATATTGAAGTTCAAGACATGAATGGCAAAACAATAGAGATAAAAAGAAGCCATCCAGACAAAGCTATGACAATATTGGTCTCGTTTACACATGTAGATGATAGCTCTATTGATGAGATAATCAAGATAGATGAGTTTCTAAGTGATATACAAGTTCCCATAAAGTGTTATATGATTTTTGATAAAAATAATGAATCACAAAATATTTTAAAAAACAGACTCAAAAAATTTGAAGTAGTCATAGACAGCGAAGAAGAGTTTGGAAATATGTACGGTACAAAACTAGTAAGTGGTAGCTTAAAAGACAAGCTTACCAAGTCTTTGTTTCTTATTGGCAAAGATGGTTCTGTATTTTATATAAATATGCCTAGTGATTTATGTAAAGAGTTAGACTTAGAGAGATTAAGAGTTGAACTAAATAAAGCTTATCTTAGTTACACAGGAGTTGGATGTCATGGATAATTTAGTACAAAGCCTTAAAGATGGAAGTTTAGTACCATTTGTTGGTATGAGAGTGTTTGAAAATACAAAAGCAACAGATGGAAGCACGCTCCCGTATGATAGTGATAGTATGATTCTTTCACTAAACAGTGGTCGTGCTATGAGTTCAAGGCTTATGTATGAGTACTCAAGAGCAGCTATGAGTTTAGAACATAGAAGAGGTCGTGACTTTATTGTGCAAATGACAAATCATATTTATGCTTCAAAAGAGTATGAATTGCCATTTACATATGAGTACTTTAAGAGCATACAACCAAAGTATATGATTGATTTAAATCTTGATGATAGTGGATGTAAAATCTATGAAGATATAGAGCATTTTATGATTACAGGCATATCGAGAATAATGGCAGCAAATGATAGATTTGTAGTTTATAAATACGATTTAGATAAAAAAGAATATCTACATGTAGATAAAGAGGAGCTAGATGATTCTATACCGATTCTTTTTAAACCTCTTGGTTGTATGCTCCCAGATAAGAACTTCATCATAAGCGATGCAGACTTTGTTGACTGGCTTACAGAAGCTATGGGTGGGTTTGCTATGCCGACATTTTTAAAAGAGTATAAAAAAGATAAAAGCTATCTATTTTTAGGTGTTGATTTCTCTCGTGATACTTACAGAATGGTAGCAAATGAACTTACTCTAAATTTAAAAGATGGTTATGTAGTGTCAAACAAGCAAGAGTACTCAAAAAAAGAGAAAAAATTTATATCTGCACACAATTTACAACTCATACAAGATTCTACTGATGAGTTTTTAAAGGCTTTATAATGGAAAAATTTACATGTGATTTTTGTGGTAAAAACTCTGATGAGGTAGAGAAAATCTTTAGTGCTGAAAAGTCTCATATATGTAACGAGTGTATAGAGACTTGTTCTCTTGTTTTACATAAATCACAACTTCAAAAAGCTAAAAAAGAGTTTCAAAAGGGACTCAGTATCCCTACAAAACTAAAAGAACATTTAGACAACTATGTCATAGGTCAAGATGAAGCAAAAAAAGTTTTAAGTGTTGCTCTTTACTCGCACTATAAAAGAATCGATAAGCCTGTTCATAACAATATAGAGATTGAAAAAAGTAACATTTTGCTTGTAGGACCAACTGGTAGCGGTAAGACACTTTTAGCAAAAAGTTTGGCAAAAATCATGGATGTACCATTTGCAGTAGCAGATGCAACAGCACTCACCGAAGCTGGATATGTTGGAGAGGATGTTGAGTCTATTTTGTCCCGTCTCTTAGCATCAGCTGATTTTGACCTTGAAAAAGCTCAAAAAGGGATAATCTACATAGACGAGATAGACAAAATCGCAAACAAGAGCGAGAGTGCAACAAGCGGCAGAGATGTAAGCGGAGAGGGCGTTCAGCAAGGTCTTCTTAAGATTTTAGAGGGTGGTGACGTTTATGTCCCTCTAAAGGGGAGCAGAAAAAGTTCATCCGCAGAGACAGTTCTTTTTGACACTACACATGTACTATTTATTTGTGGTGGTGCTTTTGTTGGTTTAGTTGATGATGAAGAGACAAAGAAAAAAAATAAAACTAAAGAGATGGGTTTTTTAAAGAGTAAAGAGAAAGAGAAACTAAGTTCTAACGACATTGAGTCAAAAGACTTAATAAGCTTTGGTCTTATCCCTGAGTTTATAGGAAGAATCCCAGTAATTACAACACTAAATCCATTATCAGTAGAAGACCTGATAAAAGTCCTAACAGAGCCTAAAAATGCGATTATAAAACAGTATCAAGCACTGTTTGAACTCGATGGAATTGATCTGGAGTTTAGCAAAGATGCCTTAGAAGAGATAGCAAAAATGGCGGATAAAAAAGGCGTTGGAGCACGTGGACTAAGAGGGATAATAGAAAAAATCATGTTACCGCTTCAGTATGAGCTACCGGCTAAAAATGATGTTCAAGGGTGCAAAATCACTAAAAGCTTTATAGACGGCAAGGGTGAAGTAGAGTTGACATATGTACAAAAGGAGAAGAACTGATGGATGATCAATCAACAGTGTACGAGTGGGCAAAAACATATAAGTTTAGTGATGAGCAGATTCAATATGCAACAATTTTGGCACTTAAGATTTTAGATGATGAGTGTAAGATGGACTATGATAACTACAACCTTTTTATGTCGGTATATGATGGCATAAATGACCAAGTCCCGTCACCGTTTAACCTTAGTGTTCACTCCATTATAAATCTAGCAAGAGCAGACGACCCCATAAAAGCAAGTCCAATCTACAAAGATATGATAGGTGAGCTAAGAATAACAATGATGAAAGATATGCAAAAGCCTATAATGAAAGCGTTTAAAAACTTAGTCTGGAGTGTGGCTTCTTAAACGTCACAAAACTCCAAACTTGCTAAATCTGAGACCGTTGAGAGTTTTGTGTCAGTAACCGATAGTCATTAAAATTATATGATAGTTTAACAATTTGGTTTGAAACTTAGAGAAAGTTACAAAATCTACAGGTTTTGCAACTGTCTAGTTCGTAGACATAATATGCATACAAAATATCATAAATTTGTGCGATAATGTAAACTATAAAAAATATAATTAGGAATAAAGTTTGCAAGAGATTAAAAAACATTTTTACCATGCGATATTGATTTCGATATTTACCGTAGTAGCAGGCTTTTCATTTAAAATATTTTTAGCGAGAATCATAGAAAAAGATGTACTCACTCTCTATTATACAGCCATAGATATTTTCTCTTTTTCACTCCTTATTCTTATAGGCTTTCGCTCATCCATGGTCGTAGCTTACGCAAAGAGTAAAAAAGATGAGAATATTATCAATATCTTTAGATACTTCATCATAGTCCTTGTACTTTTGTCATGGGGTCTTATACTTCCGTATCTAAAGCATCGCGTTGGTATAGAGATACATTACTGGTATCTTGTTTTCACTATCCTTACCATGAGCTCTTATGCTTATCTTACTAATCAGTTAGCTATGTATAGACTCTACTCTATAATGAAGCAGAGTACATTTATGGAACCAATACTTGGGGCCATTTGGTTTTTGATAGCTTACTATATAGCACATACAAATGGTCTAAAGTCACTTTTTATTATGACCATCATGAGTTATATGGGACTCTCAATCTTTATATGGCTAAAAAAACGCCGTGAAATTAATGAACCGCATTTAGCTCAAGTAGAATTTGATACCGATACAAAAACATTCCTTAAAAACGCAGTACTCTCTACTGTAGAATTTGGCTCAGGAATAGTCATGATATATATGGCAGTATTTTTTCTTATGCACTACTACAGCATAGAGGAGTTGGGAGACTTTCAAGTGGTTACCAAACCTGTTTTGATGTACATGATTACTCTTTTTGTATTTCCAGTTTTCCGATTTTTACTTCCTGAACTCTCTAAACTCCATACTCATAAATCATACAAAGAGATAATTGATCTACAGCGATGGTTTTATAAGTTTGCATTTTTAATAAGTGGCTCTTTTGTGCTACTAATGGTTTTTTATTCTCAAGAGTTTGTTTCACTGGCATTTAAACCTGAGTACCAAGGTGCGTATTTATACCTGACTCATTTGAGCTTTTTCTTTATATTTATTATGTTAAATGCTTTTCAACTCTCTTTGATTAAAGCTTCTGGAGCATTTGGGAAGGCTCTATTTGTAAGAGTGAGCGGGATAGCTCTTTTTGTGGTGGCATTTTATATTACAAGACTTTACTCAGAAAACTCAGTATCTGTAGTCTTTGGTTTAGCACTTGGTTATATGGGGATGTTTGTTCTCTCTTTTGTAGAAGTAAGAAAGATTATGCGAAGAATTAACCTCCTATAGCAGAGATTTAATATCTTGTATAGATGTAATTACTTGTTCAATAGTGTGTACCATGTTCTTTAAGATTGATGCATGGTTTAATCATTCCAAACAGTTGAAAGTCTTTTCCACTTTTATGACATAGTGTTTTCAGTTGTCTTTAAAAATAAGGCAAAAGTTCAAAAATCTACTGAGACTGTGAAAGAACTAATCATGTATCAGTAAAAAGTGTCGAGCTTAAGAACATTTTTTAAGGTTCAGGCGGAAAAACTCATTTTTTGACGAAAAAATGTCCTAAAAAAGTATAAAACTGCAAGATACTCCGCTATTTCTTGCTTGATACTCTCAAGATTGCCACTTTTTAACGCTTTCATAAGCTTTTGAAACAGTGCAATGCCAATCAGGTTCAACAATCTTCTGAAATTATAGGTGAGCATAATGAGAGCATTTTCTCCAGCAACCTTTGTTTTACCACGCATCAGAAAGTGGCTCCAGCCAAGATTTTGTTTGATTGTACCAAAAGGGTGTTCTGCCAGAGCGGCACGCTGTTTAATCATAGTTCTAGCTTCTGGTGTCTGCATCTTTGTACGGTGTTCGACAATGAGTGCTTCATGCTCCCAGCGCCAGAGACGTTTTGCAGGTGTTTTCTCAGGAAGACACTCTGAACGTAATGGACAGACTTTACATACAGAGTGGGTACCGAAATACATAAAACGCTTGATACCCTTATTCTCATAAATAGTTTTTTTTCGCTTTAACACTTTGTTGTTTGGGCAGTGATAGCAATCGTTGGCTTCATCATAATGAAATGCATCACGAGGAAACTTTCCTCTGTCTACTTGCTTTTTTTGCTTATCTTGTATGGGTACATAAACATCTATTCCCTCATCAACACATCTCTTAATCTCTTTTGGATTGTAGTAACCTGCATCAGCTACGACTTTGATATGTTTATTGCCTGTAGCTTCTTTAGCTTGAGTTGCTAGAGGATAAAGTTGATCTAAGTCAACTCCTTTGGTGGAGATGTCAGTAGCGACAATAAACTTGTATTTACCATCAACAGCAATCTGGGTATTATAGGCCATAAGATGATGTGCCGGTTTACGCATCAAGGTAGCATCGGGATCACTTTTGCAATATTGTGTTACATTACGCTCTTTCAATGTGTGTAGATTACTGTTCAATTTTGATTTATATTTTTTAAGTCGATCCAGATATTGCTTGTGTACTACTGATGCTATCTCTTTCTTCTCACAGCTATCGCTATACTCTAGTGAACTTAAATACTCTGCTATTTTCTCATCAACAGATTCTATATCCTTACGAGTCATTGTTTCAGAGATAAGTTGATTCTTTGATGCATTAGCCCGTAAAAAGGCACCGTCAATGGCAACGACTTCTCCATCAATCAAATCGACAGAACGGCATAGCATTACAAAGTCACGAAATAATTGTTTCAGTACCTTGGGATTATCTTTGCGAAAGTTAGCAATAGTCTTGTATCCAGGAGTAAGTCCAGCACAAAGCCACATCATCTCAACATTGCGTTTAAGTTCACGTTCGAGCTTTCTAGAACTTCGGATACTATTGAGATATCCATAGAGATAAATCTTCAAAAGTAGTGCTGGATGATATGCAGGTTGACCATCAGAACTACCACTACTTGTAAACACTCCCAAAGTAGCTAAATCTATACTATCGACATAGCTGTCAATAGCCCTTACTGAATTATCCTCATCAACATACTCATCCAGACTGGGAGGAAATAAGAGTTGTTGATGGCGGTTTAACCCCTCTTTGTAATTTGGCATTGTTCAGCCTTTTTCGTTGATATATGATATATCTATTTTAGCTTATTTGTGATTATCACTTGCTTTGGGAGTTCTTTCACAGTCTCTACTGTATTTGGAACTGTCTAGTTTACAGGGGACATTCCAATTTGCTATTTTAATCCGAATATCGTATAATTATAAAAAAGGAGGGTACTTATGAAAACTAAAGATATATTTGATGTATTTGGTATTGCTCCATCTACATTATCTGACTGGAGTAAAGAAGATAACAAAAAGCATACCCTTGCTCAGCTGCTTAAAAATATGAGCATGGATGATGTTAAAGATATCTTATCAAAGGAACAAAACTCTCGATCAAAGCCAGTGATGCTTTTATCAACGGTGAATTGTTCTATAGGAAATAAAAAAAAGCATTTTACACTTACTGGTTTAAAAAATCTGTTTTATAAAAAAGAGCCTTTAGATGTGTATGATAAATATGCACTTAAAACTATAAAGAATGAAGCATTAGAAGAAGAGATAGTGGATTTTACAAACTACTATAGAATATCTCCTAAGAGAGTTGAAACAGTATTGGCTTCATTATGAAAAATATTGAATTTATAAAAGAACATTACAGTGAACAGATACACGCTTTAAACAGTTTTATTCAAGATGCTTACAGTTCTTTACCAAATAAAGACTACTCTACAATCAGGTTTGGTGGTGGAACTGCATTAGCTATATACTATTTTCAACACAGGCTTAGTTTTGATATTGACTTATTTGTGACTGATGTACAAATATTAAACTACCTTAGCCCAAAGCATTGGATAGATGAAACAAATAAATTTAATACTAGCAAGTACATTGATCTATCAAACCACATAAGAGTATTGGAGAAGAAGAATAATATAAAAATCGACGTATTGGTCTCTCAAAATGCTTCATCTGAGTATTTACTTGACAATTCAAAAGTTATTTTTACCAGTGATGTATATGTTGAGAGCATAGAAGATATTATTGCTAAGAAAATAGTTTATAGACGAAATGATAATCTTACAAGAGACATTATAGATATCGCCATAGCTATAAAGTTAAAAGATGGCATCCTGCAAAATATGCTTGAGAGAGGCTTGATTAATGAACTAGATTTGAAAGAGTTAAAAACTTCATTGGAGAACTTAGATAAAAAAACTTTCGAAGAGGAGATAGAAATTGTAGCGCCTTTTGAAAATTACATAAATGATGCTAAAAATGCTCCTGAGATTATAAAGCAAGAATGTCAAAAAATATTAACTTAGATGTGCTTCTGTGGAGTTCGTTTGTTCCAAAAAGAACAGTTACTGGAACTTACTTCAATTTTTCATTTAATACTTTACTGTATCTTCTTTATTATAAGGTTTTAATCAAGCTGCTTGAAATACAACTTGATCTTTTGCCATTTGATATAGGGAATGACGTATAGAAGATGAAATGTTAAATCTTTTTAATTTTTGAGCAATAGCAATAAGTGTATCTTTGTTTGAAAAGTCAATATCATTTTTATGTAAAACTTTATCAGCAAGCACTTCAATAACTTGATTATATGTAATATCATTACCAAGAACTTGAATTAACTCATTTATATTATGTCCTGAGATGTAGTCTATATCTATTGCCAATTTTTGAGCTACATCTTTGTAAAGACCTCGATCTATAAGAGTTTTTATAATGTCATTCTTTATATTATTCTGTTGTCTTTTTTTTGATTTAACGACCTTAGTACTGTGTTTAGCTATTAGTACCTCTTGATGTGCATAGCCAACATTATTTATAATAAGTAGGCTAACAATAGTAAAAACTTTTACTTTCACATTAACTCCTTTAATTACTTTTTATCTTTGTACTTTATTCAAAAAAAATTAACAGAACTATTTTAGATATATGTTAATTAAAAATTTTAAGGGTTAAGGATAGGTAATCCTTAACAGATTTGTAGTGCGTCAAAAATATAGAAGTTGTATATTCTGAGTTAATTAAGTCAAGTAAAATAAATAAATTATGTCATATGAATTATTTTGTAATAATACCGTGTAGCAGTCGTCCAAGAATATCCGTACCTGTAATAATCCGCTGGTCTTCACCCCATATAATGACAATATCCTTGTCTATAACATCATCTTCAGTATCAACTTTAAGTCCAGGTAGTGTATCGCCAAGAGTTGACTCAAGATTTGAGATAATCACTGGTCTATGACAATACTTTATTGGTTCAAAAGTATCATACTCAAATAATGCAGCACTTATAAAGCGGTCCACATCTATTACTAGCCTAGGCTTACCTTGAGTATCTATAATAATTACCCATGACTTTTTAGATTGATACACAAGGCGTAAAAAAGGATCATTTGCAGAAGAGGTTATAGTTGGGAAAATTGGATGTCTGCCTTCAAACTCTAAAGAGATTATACTTTGTGGGTCAATAGGTACACCCTCCTGGCCTACCTGTAAATCATCAATGGCAAGAAAATTAAGTGCTCCAGTTCCCTCAACATGAGCAATATCACTGTCTTTCTCACGTATATGCATCCTTAATATTTCTTCAATCTCATTCTCTTTGTAAAACTTTATTCCTTCTTTACCTAACCACATATCAAGAATTTTTGCAGAAGGCTTAGCTAACGGCCATAGGAGTATTTGATAAAAATGTACCACGGGTGAGAATATTGATGCAACACGTAAGGCATTACGAGAAAAATATGCCTGTGGAACAATTTCACCAAAAATAGTAATAATAAAAGTAGAAAAGATAAAGGCTACAAGGCCTGTCATTACAGAGTTTGAAAGAAGTGCTAACAATACATTTACTCCGACATTTCCCCATAAAGTCGTAGTTAAGAGATAATTTGAATCTTTCCGCAATTTAAGTACTTTGGCAGCATCTTTGTTACCATTTGACATCTCAATTTCAAGTCGCATCTTACTTAGGCTGAAAAATGCCAAATTGAGACCTGAAAACATTCCAGCTTGTGATATGCATATCAATATTCCAATCCATGTTACTAAGTCAGTCATACTTTATCATGTCTTTTCAATTTTTTGTTTTAACTTTTTGACTCATTTCATACCCAAAAATCAGTTCGTTTTTCCTGGTATCTTCCCTCTTTTATTTTTTGTTTAATTTCATCAAGTTTTTCATCTAATATCAATGATAAACCTTCTGCTATTTTTTGGTCCTCTGCTTCAGGAATATTCCAGTTAGCAATCTTTAAATGCTCTTCAAAAAGAGATTCAAAATCACTTCTAATCTCATCTCTTCGGCTTTGAAGGTCTTGCTCTATTGCAGAAGATTTATCTTTTTCTTCTATATTAGAAGAACTTTTTTTTGATTTTATAGGAACATAAATAAGTGTGTCAATAGAAGATCTTTGCAATAGATAAGTTGCTGTTGAGCCAAAAATAAATGAATTTAAATTATTTACTCCCTTAGAGCCTAATACAAGTAAATCAGAATCATCTTTTTCTATATTTTCTAGGAGATCCTCATTAGCTGAAGTATCACATGCAATCAATTCTATCTCACCATCTTCTACATCGCCTAAAAACTCATCCAACTTTATTTTTGCACTTTTAAACAGTTCTATTTTATAGCTCTTCTTCTCTTGAACAGAGATTCTCTCTTCTAATGTCTCTAACTCATAAAGAGACTCGCAAGCACTTATATACTTTTTTGAAGTTTTACTAAAAAGAGTGTTTGCCAATAATATGCTCTCTTTGGAATAATCAGATAAATTTGTAGGAAAAATCATCTTGTTGTAATTTCCAACTACTTCATTCTTAACTATTAAAACTGGAATATTTGTTTTTTGGATTAGTTTCAATGCTGTAGAACCAAAATGTTCATTCCTAATATCAGTTTTATCATTAATTCCAACAACAAGCAAATCAGCTTTTATTTTTTTTGCTTTGTATCCTATCAAGGAAGCGGGTGTACCTGACTCTATAAACAGTATAAAGTCAACCTTAGCTTCTTCATTAAGAGTCTCTATTTGTTGTGTTATACTACTTCTTAAAGTATCTTCATCAATTGAACTAACAAAGACTGGCGCAAGAAAAGAGGATTCAATAATATGTATAATATACAGTTGTGCATCTTTCTCCTTTGCAATAGAGATAGCCCTTTTGAGCGCTTCTTGTGACATATTCGACTTATCAATAGCAACCAATATATTACAAACCTCTTTCATCTTTATTCTCCTATTGTGATAATATTTATTGTATCATTTTTTGGACACATCTTAGCTATGCATTATATTATCTTAAAATAATTTTTTTAGTATTTCAGAGGGTTTAAAAAGGAACAAAAGGTAAGCAAAACAAAGCAAGATAATATTAATCAGGATATCATTGCCAATATACTTGTCACAAGCATTAAGACAACAACGAAAGAAACGGAGGTCTCCCAGTTAGTGAAAAAGGACTCATTTTTTTTTGTTATTGTTATAATATCTTTCCAAACAATAGCGATTCCTAACTTGGAAAAGCGCTTCATTTTCATAAAATAAAGTTGAACCTTACTGAAGTGTTTAATCATAGACTGCAATAATTGTAGAGTATGTTGCAATAACACCAGCACATCACCTGCGGGCACAGGTTGTAGAAATCGAAATATATCTGTTTTTAAGACAGCAACAAATATAAAAAAGCTAAGTAGTAGAGGCCAAAGGCTTCCAACTAGCTCCATTTTTCCTATGTGCTCCAAGGAAGGGCTTAATAAAGGCACCACAATAATGGCCAAAAGCAGTACTATCCAGGGCCATACAAGTCCTGCCACGGGAACTGAACCAAAGGGGATAGCAGCCGGTCGAAGTAGATATAGTAGCCGAGCCATCAGTAATGCTGTGGCAACTGCACTGGCTGACAATAAAATCGGTAGCAACCAATCCCAGGGAGTAGGAGCATAAAATGCATAGCTCTTTATCAAATACTTGGCCATCATACCGCTAGTCAATGGGGCCCCTGCTAACGCTAGCGCAGGTAACCAAAGACCAAACCAGATCCAGTGACGCTGTAGATGATGATTACTACCTGAAAGACCAACACCTAAAAACAGTGCACCTTTACTCAGTCCATGGTGCAGGGCATAAAAAGCAATGCCAGGAAGGATAATAGGCCAAGCCTGCGGAGCAAACATTCCCAATCCAATAGATATGGTGATGATACCCATCTGACTGATACTGGAATAAGCCAGCAAAGTTTTTGGATTGCGTTGTGTTAATCCAATGGCTACTCCATAAAATGCAGTAGCCAGACCCAATATCACAACACCCGCACCCCAATCTGGCAGAGCAATCTCGCCCAGTGGCAACAGTCGCAGCCATCCTAGCAAGCCGGCTTTAATCATGGTACCTGAAAGTACGGCACTCGCAGGTGTAGGTGCTGCCCGATACGCAAGTGGCAACCACATATGTAAGCCGATGAGACCAGTCTTAATACCAAAACCAACCAGAGCCAAGAGTATTATCATATCTTTGTTTGGGGCATTTGTTAAGCTTTGCCGTACAGCTTCAAACGTTGTAGTATCAGCAGCCTTCGTAGCCATAAGCAGTGCAGCGAACAATATTACTTCACCTATTACGACCAAAGCAATGTACACTATTCCTGCCTTGAAGGCTACAGTATCGCCTTTGAAAACCACTAAAACGTAAGAGGCAAAACTCATTAAAGTAAAACCAAAATAGAAACTCACAAGATCCTGTGCAAGGATTAAGCTAAAATTTCCCACCATCGCGAGTAAAAAAAAGCGATAAAATCTAATTTGTTTGTCAATATCTGGAAAATATATTTTGGCATAGATTCCTGCTACTGTCCATAATAGGCCCGCAAGTAATAAGAATACTTTCCCTGTTGGATCAAGTCCAACCTTGGAACCAAGCAGCAGCCATGGCAGATTCCACTCTATTGTGTCTGGTGTTATAAATATAGCCGCCATCAATGCCGGTATTGCCGCCCAAGGAGCTAAATAAAGTGCTATGGAGTGCATTTTTTTCACTATCAGCATATATAAAATCAACAGTGGCAAGCCTACACTTAAGAAAAGTAAACTCTCTAAAAGTATCATATACATATTAGTAAAACTCCCGCTTTGCAATCAACTCAACCCATTCAAGAGGACTAAATGGCGATGCAGCAAAGAGGCCAAAAAGTAGTGCTAATACTGCAGTGACAAGCGGTGGCAGAAGTAAAGTCAATTTTGTCTCTTTTCTCCCAAAGTGATCTTCATGTGGCCATGAAGTTGGTGCCGAAAGAAACCAAGCACGATATAAAATCGGTAAAAAATAACCTGCGTTTAGAAGACTGCTTCCAACAAGAACTACAATTACCCATTGTTCTCCTGCTTCAAGTGCACCTAGCCCCAGATACCATTTGCTGACGAAACCTACAATCGGTGGCACCCCAATCATACCCAAGGCACCTATGCTAAAAGCTGCCATTGTCCAAGGCATACGTCGGGCTACGCCATTCATCTCACTAATCTTATGTATACCCAGAGTTTCCGCTAAGATTCCGGCACAAAAAAATAGGGTTATTTTCATCAGACCTTGGTGGACCAGGTGTACCACACCTCCTACAGTTGCAATGGGACCAACAATAGCCACACCAAGAATAATATAGGAGACTTGACTCACAGTAGAAAAGGCAAGTCGACGTTTCAGGTCATCTTGAAACAGCGCCCGTAACGAACCGTAGATGATGGTAACCGATGCCAACATCGCAAGCGGCTGCGTCAAACCAAGCAATGCTGCTTTTTCTATTCCGAAAACCTCGTACACTACGCGTATGATACCAAAGGCACCTGCCTTGACTACGGCTACTGCATGTAGCAGAGCACTCACAGGAGCTGGGGCTATCATGGCCATAGGAAGCCATCCATGCAGTGGAAATAGTGCTGCCTTGACGCCAAATCCGGCTATAAAAAGAATGAAAATACTTATAAGAGCAAAGTTGTGCTCTTCATCGATTCCGTCAATAAAGCCCCTCGGAGTAAACTCCAAGGTACCTGCCAAACTATATAACCATATAGTACTAAGTAATAGTAATGCACCGCCAAAGAGGGTGTATATAAGATAGGTTTTTCCAGCAAGACGGGATTCCTCTGTCCCTCGATGTACTATAAGCGGATAGGCCGATAGTGTCAACATCTCATAGTAAATTAAAAAAGTGATTAGGTTTCCGGATAAGGATATTCCAATGGTTGAAGTGACGCATAGACTGAAAAAACCAAAGAAACGGCTACTATGGGTTGAGCCTTCTAGGTAACCTATAGCATAGATTGTTGTTAGTAACCACAAGACACTAGACAGACCTGAAAACAGTAAAGCCAAAGGACCGGCACGCAATACCATATCGAGATCTGGCAATAGTGGTAGACGTACTTCGTAATGGTAACCATGATAGACACCAAAAAACATCCATATGACAAAGAAAAGTGTTGTAAAAACCCCAAAAAGATTTAAAAAAATGCGCAGACGTCTCTTCTCTTGGGGTAGTCCAAAAATCATGAGGGCAGGAACTAAGGAAGAGAGGACTACTAGAAGAGGAATCCATGTATTCCAGTTCATCGTTTTAGCTCACTAATTTCAAATGGATTGCCGATGTCAACTATAAATAATAAGGGTGAGGAGAAAAAACCTACAATAATTGCCATGCATGCAAGTAGAAGTGCTGCCCACTCCATATGAGCAGGGATTACATGCGGGTCATGAGATGCAATAGCTTGAGTAAATGCAAAGCCCAAAACCTTGAAAATATAGCCAGCAGCCAGTAAGCTACCAAGCATTATGACTGCTGTAAAAGCCCATTGTTCCTGTTGCAGTGCTGTTTCGAGAAGAAACCACTTGCCGATAAAACCACCGCTTGGAGGTAAACCTACGATACTTACCCCAGCTAGAGCAAATGCAGCTGCTGTTACAGGCAGTCTTTGTGCGATACGGTCTAAATCTTTAATACGATCATGTCCACAAAAATGCATTAAATTACCTGCTACCAGGAACATAGCACTCTTTGCTAAAGCATGAGAAAACATCAGATAAACAACAGCACTCCAAGCTGTCATAGCACCGCTTATTGCGAGTGAAAATGCCAGAAAAAGATAACCAATCTGAGCTATGGTCGAATAGGCAATAAGCAGCTTTAACCGGGTTTGCAGCAAAGCCTGTATAGAACCCCAAAGAATAGCTACCGAACCAAACACTCCAAGTAGTGTAGCAACAAGTTCATAACCAAGTGGAGCAAATATATCTAACCATATACGAAGCAGAATATAAAAAGAGGCTTTTATTATTAATGCAGAAAGAATAGCACTCACTGGAGCCGGAGCACTTGCATGAGCAGAAGGAAGCCAGAAATGTAAAGGAAAAAGTGCTGTTTTAAGTATAAGCCCTGTACTCATGAGGCCTAATGCTGCCCAAACAATCGGCGTAGATTCAATTCGTTGAGAGAGAATCGTAATATCGACACTACCGAAGTTGTGATACAGTAAAGCAACACCAAATAGATAGACCAGCGAGCCCAGTAGCGTCGCCAATAAATAACGCATAGCTCCAGTTAAGGCATCTGCACTCGTACCTAAAGCTGTTAATGCAACGGCTGCTAGCCCCATCAGCTCCAGTGTTATATAAAAATTAAAGATATCTGCTGATAAAAATAGTGCATTTAAAGCGGCCATTATAAAGAGCCAAAGCGGCCAGAAACGAATCGAATAATTTGAATTGAAATATCCCGTTGCATAAATACTGATTCCCAGCCCTACGAGAGAAGTTATTGTTAACATCAAAAGGCTAAGCCCATCAGCATATAGATCAATACCCAGCGGAGCACCCCAACCGCCGACAGTATGATGAAAGGGTCCAGTTTCAATCATTACCCAAGTAAGCCCTGCCACTGAAATCACAACAGAGACTATGGTGCTAAGTCCAACGATTTTTGTTTTCTCAGGCCAGAGAAAACAGGTTATACCACCTGCTAATGGCAACAAAATAAGAAAAATGGCCCATGGAATGTTTATTAAGGTTTCCACGGCTATTCTACTTTCTTCGAATTTGGAAGTTCTGCTTTTCCCGTTGCAATGGTCACTTTTAACATCAACATTAGGGCTAGTGCCGTTGCTGAAATGGCAACTACAATCCCGGTTATTACCATGGCATGTGGCACCGGATCAGGTTGGGCGTTTCCACTACGTAGAGCCAACGAAACCAGTACTAAAAATACTCCACTGCCCATTATGTTAATAGCCAAGATCTTTCGCAGCAAGTGTACGTATACAATCAGAGCATACAATCCCAAGCAAAAGAGACCAGCACCTGTCAATGCATAAATAAATAGCATATTCATTTTTCGTCTTCTTTTTCCCAAAAAGCACTGAGAAATAGAGTAATCAGCGTTACACCAATCGAAACTGTTGCTACACTTTCAAGCATAAAAATCAGGCTGCTAGCTTGGGCAGGAGGATATTCCAATAATCTGCCTGTGATCAACATACTTAGTGCGGCAACAGCAAGAAATAGAGCTGAACCGGCCACAAGAATGAACCGTAGGGTAAATGAAGAGAAGATCTTTTGAAGTTGCCAGCCCGACAAGAGCAGTAACACTCCAGCTGCTCCTAATACAGATCCTGCTTGAAATGCACCACCAGGCGCATGTGCACCTACCCATAACAGATAGGCTGCAACCAATATCAGTAGTGGAACTAAGAGCCCTGTCAATGCATCCAAAACAGGACTACTAAGAATAGTTTTGGTATGTGGTATTGAATCTTCCAGTGCCCATATTCCCAAAAGTGCTACCAGCAGTACAATCATCTCTAAGAAGGTATCGTAAGCTCGGAAATTCAGCAATACACCTGTGACAGGATTTGAAACGCCACTTCTTTGTAGCTTCTCTTCTACTACTTTTTGAAGTCCTACAGCATGCTCAGGTAAGGAAAATATTGCATAACCAAGCCCCATAGCGAGAATTACTAAGAATATAAATAATGGCCAACGGACATTATAAGAGGTATGGTGTATATTTGTTTTGAAGTTACTAGTACCTATTTCGACGATGCTGATCTCACGGAGTCTCGCTAGTGAAGCCAGCAGCAGTGCACCAGTCAAGCCTGCACCTATGGCTACTTCAGCCATAGCAACGTCAGGGGCATTCAGGCGCACCCAAGCTAGTGCCATTAAAAGCCCAAATGTAACAAAGAGCACAATAGCCTTAAATAGATTCTGACTGGCCAATGACATCCATGCTATTAATAATAAGGAGACACATAATAAGCCATCAAAAGCATATGCAAGAAAACTCAGCGTTTCCAAAATGGGATTCCTTTGTGTAATGCACTCTTGGCAATCAGATGAGCAGACGTTGCTCCAGATGAGAGTACTAACACCCAAATTAGAAACAGTTTACCAACAATGGTCCACGACTCTGCTTGCAGACAGAGACCTGCTATAATTAAGCCCAGTCCTACGTTATCAGCCTTCGTTAAGGCATGAAGCCGAGTATATACATCCGGAAAACGTATAAGACCCAAAGTACCTGCAAAAAAGAAAATAGCACCAAGAATCAGCAATATCAATGTAGCATAATCAAGCAATGTCATCCTCCAAATCTTCTTTCGGCCAAGCACGCTGTACAAATGCCACCGCTGTTAAGGCAGCCAATAGAGCAAAAATTAGAGCTAGGTCACGCAGAGCTGCATTATCCATTGCCTGGGATAGTAACAGTAAAATGGCAACTGCAATGGTTCCAAATAGCTGTGCAGATAACATCCGATCAGCAGGGGTAGGACCACGTAAAATACGCCACATCCCTATTACCAAATTAAGTAGTAAAAATAGTGCTAATCCAAGATAGAAGGTCTGCATACCATTTACTCTTCTAATTTTACTGGCGTGATAAATTCAGGGGGTTTGATTGCTAGTACTGAACAATGTATCTGATTAAGGATGGTTTCGGCAGTATTACCCATAATAAAGCCTGGAATACCGGTCCGTGCTACCGTACCCATCACGATTATATCTGCCTCAATCTTCTTTGCCAATTGAGGAATCGATTGACTAGCTAAGCCTTTGATTAAGTGTATATTTGGCTTAAGATAATCCAGCATATTACCTACTTGACTATCGATTGCATCATGTAAAAATGTATTGAGCTTTTCTTCTTGCTGATCTTTTACCCTGTTAGCATAGTCATCAATTTCTTCTTTCGTCATCTTTATAAAGGGACTATGCATAAGACTTTCGGCAGGAGCATCCCAAACATGGACAACATGTAGTTGTGAGAAGTCATTCACGGCCAGAGAACTTGCCATTTGAAGAATCTGCAGATTCAAAGCTTTCTGTGATGCTTCTAACTGTTCTGCATCATCACTGTCAAGATCGACAGCTGCCAAAATATTATGATAGGATTTTGGAGAATCAGGTTTTATTAGCCAGACTGGGCACGGGCATTTACGTAATAGATGCATATCGTTACTGCCAAATAAATGGTCCAACCAATCTGCAATTTCCGGCATTTTTATAACAAGGTCGTGTCCGTTACGCAAAACATCATAAATAATTTCAAGAAAAGGGACTCCCGATAGCGTTCTCGTCTCTATTTTGATCTTATGTAAAAACGATTTTACTAAAGAATCGAGTTTTTCTTTTTTTTCATTTTCCATAATAGTTTGTAAGTCGATATCAGGATCGTCTTTAAACAGATTAAAGTCAACGGTAATGTGGGGAACAACAGTGACGATAGTCAGAATGGCTTGATTTGTTTCGGCAAGTGTAATTGCACGTTCCAATATAGGATGACAATCCTCTTCAGACTCGAGTACGCACAAGATATTTTTAAATCGTTTCATTGTATTTTCCTTTATTATAACCATTCACAGAGAGACCAAACATTTTTGCTACATGATGTTCTATCGCCTTGAGTTCAGATTTGAAATCATTTTGAACATCTAAGACATGGACTTTTATAATATTTTGATTTAGTTCTGCAGACAATGTACCTGGTAGTAAACTTACTATATTTATCATTACCACTCGTGATAAGCCTGGAGGTAGAGTTAATGAATATTCAATCAGATCAGGCTGGATGGGAAGGTGTGAATGAAAAACCCGCCAGGCAACATCAATAGCTCCTCTCATAGAATGCATAAAAAAGAATGGTACGAAAATTACGCATGCCTTCCAAGACAAGGATATTGGAGGTAAAAGTATTACACTGAGAAAGACAGCGAATACTACGGAAGGCACTCCCAACCACAAAGAGGATATATTGCCATCTGTAAGCACCCACCAAATAAGTAAAAACAAGAACCCCCGTACCGCTACGCTTGACAAAGCAATATTTTTTATAAAATTCATAATTGCTCCTTTATCCATCGGCTAATCACTATAGATATTTTTCTAACTTGATATCCAGATAATACTCTCAATACTCACTCTTGTCAACTATTCTACCAAAATATCATAGAAAGGTAATTAATATTTTTCATTAAGAGTTTCATTGCTTCCCATAGTAGAAAGACCAAATGATGCTGTTATTTTATTAACATCAGTAAATTCTTTATCTTCTATAACACTTTTTCTACGATTACTTATAATACAATTTACGTACAATATATTTCTCAAATTCAACAAGGAAAAGAACAGAAGAAGAGACAATTATAATTGTCAACCACATACTAAGATTAATCGCTGTCGTGCCAAATAAAGATTGCATTACTGGAAGGTATGTAAACGCTAGCTGAAAAACAATCAGTATGGCAATGGAAAGAAGAGCATAAGGATTACTGGTAAATCCTGACCAGTTTAGTACTGAAGAAGTTATATATCTAGCATTAAATAGATAAAATACCTCAAACATAAGTAGCGTATTAACGGAAACTGTCCGTGCATGTTCTATTGAAGCTCCTTCCCCCATTTCCCAAAGAAATAGACTAAATGTTCCAGCCATTAAGATAGTTGAAACAAATGCGACTCGCCACACTAGGTAAGGGGTAAGTAGCGCTTCATGTACTTTTCGTGGTTCTCTATTCATTATATTCTTTTCAGACGGTTCAAACGCCAATGAGAGAGCCAGAGTGATCGCTGTAACCATATTTACCCAAAGTATTTGTACCGGCGTTAAGGGTAGTTCGTGAAAACCGAACATGATGGCGGCAAGAATTATCAGCGCCTGACCACCATTGGTAGGAAGAATAAATAAGATGGCTTTTTTAAGATTGTCATAGACGGTACGACCCTCTTCCACGGCGTGGATGATTGAAGAAAAATTATCATCAGTAAGTACCATTTCCGCAGCCTCTTTAGCAGCCTCAGTTCCATTATATCCCATAGCTGTACCTACATCTGCACGTTTTAGAGCAGGTGCATCATTGACTCCATCACCCGTCATTGCTACAATGAGACCATGTTCTTGTAGCAGTCTTACAAGAAGCAGTTTGTGTTCAGGGTTGACGCGAGCATAAACATCCACATCTTTTACACGTAATTTTAACTCTTCTTCGTTCATCTTTGCAATATCTTCTCCTGTCAATACATCCTCTGTATTGATAAGCTTTAGCTGGCGAGAGATAGCCAGAGCTGTAGCAGCGTGATCTCCAGTAATCATTTTCACACGAATGCCAGCTTTTTTACAAACTTGAACAGCTTCAACAGCTTCCTCACGAGGAGGGTCTATCATGCCATACATTCCAAGCATAATAAGATCACTTTCGACATCAGAAAATGTCAATTCCATCTTTTCATATTTGACTGGTTTCATAGCCATTGCAAGTACCCGTTGCCCCTGTGATCCCAATTCTTCTATTCGTTGTAGCCAATAGGCTTCTTCTAAAGAGACATCTCCATCAAGAGATCTTTGAAGCGAACACATCTCTAGTATCTGTTCAGGTGCTCCTTTAATAAAGACAAATGCCTCACCGGTGTGGCTATGATGAAGGGTTGCCATAAAGCGGTGTTCAGATTCAAATGGTATAAGGTCCGTACGAGGGTATTTTTTTACTTCCGTGTCAATATCCAAGCCCGCTTTGAAACCTGCAACAAGTAATGCGCCTTCCATCGGATCTCCGTGGACAAACCATTCATCTTCTTTTTGCTCCAATGAAGAATCATTACACAGCATTGCAGCCCGTGAAAGTTCATGTAATAGAGGTCGTTCTTCAAGATCCATATCCTTACCAAGCATGGATATCTTACCGTGTGGGTTATAGCCCGTTCCCGATAGATCAAAGAGGTTGTTGGTAGTGGCAATAGTACGCACCGTCATCTCATTACGTGTCAGTGTCCCTGTCTTATCTGAGCAGATAACAGATACTGCCCCCAAAGTCTCAACAGCTGGTAACTTACGAATAATTGCGTTACGCTTTGCCATACGCTGTACTCCAATTGCAAGTGTAATGGTCATAATAGCAGGCAGGCCTTCAGGTATTGCAGCCACCGCGAGGCTTACTGCAGCAAGAAACATTTCATCCAGTACATAATCTTGAATAAAAAATCCAATTATAAAAGTAATTATAGCGATGATTACTATTGCTAGGGTAAGCCAACGGCCAAATTGAGTCATTTGTGCTATTAGTGGTGTTTCTAAGGACTTTACTTCAGAGACAAGGGTACTGATACGGCCAATCTCTGTGTCTGCCCCAGTTTTAACGACAACACCCCTTCCTTGGCCATGCGTAACAAGAGTACTGGAGTAGGCTATACATCTACGGTCACCAATCACGCTTTGCTCAGAGACAGAATCTACAATTTTTTCTACGGCTATAGATTCACCTGTCAGTGCTGCCTCTTGAACTTGAAGTCCTTTTACTTGAAAAAGCCTCAAGTCTGCTGGAACCTTATCTCCTGATTGTAAAAAGACGATATCCCCTGGAACTAATAATTCTGCTTTAATGGAAATTTGTTTACCCTCACGCATAACCATAGCATTAGCAGAAAGCATTTGCTGTATCGCCTTTAAAGCATCCTCAGCTTTTCCTTCTTGGATAAACCCTATTGCAGCATTAATAAATACCACACCTACAATTACACTGGCATCCACCCAGTGCCCAAGTAGAGCCGTAACGAGACCGGCAGCCATCAATACATAGATGAGCACGTTATGAAATTGATATAAAAATCGTATAAATGGACTATGAGTTTTTGGCTCAGGAAGCTGATTCTGTCCATATATTTTTAGTCTATTTTCTACCTCTTCATTTTCTATCCCATTTTTTGAGGTTTCAAGTAAAGTAAATGTTTTTTCTACACTCTCAGCGTGCCAGTCTTGTGATTGAAGTTTCGTATTCATTTGAGAACCTTTTAAATATTTCTAGGATTTTTTACTAATAAGCCAGTATGTTATCCCTAAAAACAAAATGACTGCCGCCGTAGCAATGACAAGCTTCACTGCTAATAAATTTGTTTTTAGCTAATTCTCTATATATTAAATCAAACACACCATCTTTAGTAGACGTTATTATACCCCAATAATTCCATACCAAATTAGACAACAAGCCGACTTGCTCTATAATTAGGTACTTTAACAAGAAAAAGTTACACTCAATGTTTTCACCCAACGGGTGCAACTTTTTCTGCACGAGAGAGATTATGCCTCAAACAATATTAAACTTCAATATCGAAACTACAAACGAAAAATTAACTCCTAGAACAGGTGTAGCAATATTTGGGGAGTATCTTAAGGGTATGAACCTTGAAGCACTTTGCAACACGAACATTCCTTTAGCCAAACATCCAAACGGATACACTCCGTTTGAATTTATTTATCCACTTATTCTGATGCTCCATAGCGGAGGCAGAGTCTTAGATGATATAAAAGAGATACGATTAGATAGCGCGCTCTCATTACTGCTAAAAATGAAAAATATTCCAACAGCAGGAGCATTTACAAAGTATCTTCACAGACATGCTGCACTTGGCACCGATGGAGTAAGAAATATCAACAAGCAATTTCTCAAACGATTTTTAAAATCACTCAAAAATGAAGAGCTTATTTTAGACATAGACGCTACATTTATTGAAGCTCATAAAAATACAGCAAAGTGGTCATATAAAGATGCACCTGGTTATATGCCTATGGTTGGACATATTAACAGTGGATATGTGATTGATGTAGATTTCCGAGAGGGTAATGAGGCACCTGCTAGTAAAAACCTGGAGTTTCTTAAACAGTGTCAAGCACAGCTCCCTTTTAGTGTGAAGTTTGACAGATTCAGGGCCGATAGTGCTTCGTATCAAGCTGCTATTTTTAACCACTGCGATAAAGAAAATATTTTTTTCACTGTAACAGCTAAAAAGAATAAAAATGTATTTGATTCAATCAAAGATATTAAAGATGATGATTGGCAAACTTTTTCCAAAAGAGAGAAAGTAGCAGAGTTTATGCACACGATGTGTGATACAGATAATGCTTTTAGAATGATAGTAATTAAAAAAGATATAACACCTACACTCCCAACGCTTAAGGGCTATATAGGCGATGAAGTGATGATGCAATATCAAGATGAGATTTACTACTGTATCGCCACTAATGATAATAATTTAAGCCCGCAGGAGATTATTAAACTGCACCGTCAAAGAGGTGAAACAAGTGAGAATAAGATTAAAGAGTTAAAAAATGGTTTTAATATGAGCTATCTTCCAACATCCAATACACAGGCAAATGCTTTCTACTTTTTAATAGGAACACTTGCGTATAACCTTTTCTTGATGTTTAAACAGATACTGGACACAAATCTTCAAAAGCACACCATTAAAACAATTAGATACAAACTCTACAACATAGCGGGTAAAGTAGTTTCACATGCCAGAGGATTAATACTCAAGGTAAACGAGCAGTTCCAAAATCTCCTCCAAAAAATAAGATACCGAGCTTATGAAGAGAGTTTGAAATGAAAAACAAAGCGCTGACAAACCCATCTCTTAATAAGCTTATTACAGGATACTATTGTAAAAAAAACAGTAAACCTTGCCAAAAGTGTCAACATCTGAATAAATTTGGAATTAAAACATGTGAAGCATAATTTTACAGCCTAATCCGCTGTTACTTTTCTGAAAAAAATGATATTTTTTTACAAGTGGAGAGTGGAATTCATATTATGGATTTATTTGGGTTATAAGTGGAGAGTAAGATGAGCCAAGATAAAGTGTAGTTTTAGCATTAGAAACACTATTAAACCAGCTCAATGTAATCATTAAAAATAATTACATAGCTTCACTATATTAATAAATAACTATAACACAAAATAATTTATAATAGAGCAGTAACTAAAAAAAATACTTAAAACTTTAAATTGAAATTTCATATGCTACGCTAGAAGAAGAAACAGCTGATATTAGTAATAGTATCAGATAGCGTAAGTCATTGCGTTTCAAATAATACTAATGCACATATCTGTGATGTGACATAAAAAAGATTAAAAATATTTATTGTTAAGGAAGACTGTTAAAAGTTTTGTGTGAATAAGCGATAGTAATTAATATGACATCATAGTTAACGGTTGCATCAGCAGTTTTAAGAAAGTTTCAAGACTACTTATTTTTGGAACACGAAGCACTCATATTAGTTTTCCGTGTTCCACAAAGTGTTCAAAAAGTTAAAACTGCAAAGTTCCACAAACATTTAGGGAATATGGAACAAAAAAAGTGAGCTTTTAAATTATATACTCAACTCGTATGTTCTTTTTTTTGTAAATTTTTAGTTTATACTTCTTTTGAGTTGTTCGTTAGAAGTAATGTATCGGTACTTAACTAAAGCGGCATAGTCTAGCTTGTGCGAAAGTCGGATAATTACACTTTAAATTTGAGTGGCGAGTGGATCGGTTTCTAATATCTTTTTTTTGCAAGAAAAAGTTGAAGCTAGATCGGATTGAATCACGAGGCAAAGTTATGTGTAGTATTATTGCTTAAAAGTCACATAGGAGTTTACTCCTATGCTAACGAACTCTCTTAAAATAGTAGGAGGTTCACGGTGTCAAATTGTATCGGAATTGATGTATCAAAAGCAAGTATAAATATTCATATAGCAAAGAATAAGCAGGATTTAGTTTTAGAGAATAGCATTAAAGGTTTCAGGTCTCTTATCTCTAAATTAAAAAAAATATATAAAAAAGAGATGGAGAATATTGTCTTTATTTTTGAGCCAACAGGTAGTTATTCTGAAGCACTTAGAAAATATTCTTCAGAACAAAATATCAAGTGTTTTATCATAAATCCTAAGCAGTTTAGTAATTATGCTAAAGCATTGGGAGTGGAAGTAAAAAATGATATTGAAGATGCTAGAGTTCTTTCAAAAGCTCTTCATTTAGCTAAAGATAATCAGATCAAGGTTCCTGTATATAACGAAGATATAGAACATATTAAGGAGTTGATGAGTTTTTATAAATTCACGAAAAAACAAACAACACAACAGAAGAATCATCTTGAAGCATTGACAAGTAAAGATGGTGATAACTTCTCAATTAAAGAACTTAAAAAGTCTATCAAAGAATCGAAAGAAAAAGAGCTTAGAATTATTGAACAAGTACAAACTTTAATTGATTCTACGGATGAATATAAAATTGCATATGACAATATTATATCAATAAAAGGAGTTGGTCAAATTGGTGCCATTGTACTTTTACATCTCTTTTTAAAATACCCAGAAGCTAATCAAAGGCAGATTACCTCGTTAACAGGTCTAAATCCAATTTATAGACAATCCGGTACATCAATTCAATCAGGTTATAAAATAGCAAAGTCAGGCGCAAGTCTATATAGAAGTGTGATTTTTATGTCAGTTCTTACTGCTGTACAACATGATAAAAATTTTAAAAGTTTTTATGAGAGATTGAAATCTAAAGGAAAACATACAACATCTGCTCAAATTGCTGTCATGCGAAAAATAATACTTACTGCACATTCTCTTTATAAAAATAATAGAAAATATAATGAAAATTATAATACTCATGAAGCTTCTGATATGGAATAAAATTGAAGAGAATTGTTACTATCGGTATCATTTTTAAAGGAAGTTAAACGTGGCGACTTTCGCACATAGATTTCATTAAATCCACGAACCAATTTTAAGTATTAAAGCCCATAAATAGGCACTTTAATGTATAATTTTGTTACCACTAACATCATTATAAAGGCCTATTTTATGGAACTTGCAAATTATATAGAAACTGCTATGAAAAGCATATTAAAGAATCCAATACTTGAAGTGCTAACAGAGATAAAAATCACAAAAATACTTAAGCAGAGCAACTTCATTAAACGAAATGTTGGCTATCCACCATTTCAAATAATATTACACTTCGTTTATATGTTAGTGATGCAAAAACGCCAGTCAACATTTATAAAAAAGAGCGATAGTGCATTTGGGAAAGATGCCTATTACAGATTTATCAAAGATAGTCGTTACAACTGGCGAAAGTTTTTAATGCTAAGTACTACTGCACTTTTGCAAAGAATAAAACCACTACATAAAAATGGTGAACATCGCTTGCTCATTATTGATGACACAGTCGAAGCTAAAAGAGGTAAATTTATCGAAGGTAGCTGTAAATATATCTGGAGCAACAAAGAACATAGAAGTATCAATGCTTTAAATATTGTATCTCTAAATTATGCAGATTCACATTCAACATTCCAGCTTGATTTTTCTATCAAGATGAATGATAGTTATCGTAAGAATATATCAGAGTTCACAAATAAACTACATCACAAAAGTAATGCTTATCAGAGAAAGAATGAAATTACTAAAGGCAAAAATACACTAGCTATTGAGATGCTCCAAAGAGCTTTAAATAACGGTATTGACGCTGATTACCTATTGGTTGATAGTTGGTATGCTAAACCAAACTTCATTAAAGAAGCCAATGAACTTGGTATACCAGTAATAGCTAGACTTCCAAATAATAAACTCATTTGGAATTTTAAAGGCAAATATAAAACTATGGATACAATCTATGAGAGTTTGAAAAATTCTCGTCATAAAAGCAGTGGTAAGCATGGCAAAATATCTTACAAATATTTCGATGCCATTGTAGGACATGCTGTCTTAGGAAAAGTTAAACTCGTATTTTTGCACACAGGCAAAGACTTATTAATTTTTATCTCAACTGACATCACTATAGCTGGTAAAGAGATTTTAGCGACCTACAAAAAAAGATGGAATATCGAGCAAGGATATAAAGATTTACGAAACCTATTTGGGTTTGGAAAAGAAGAGAATCGCATCTATGAATCGCTGATTGCAAAAATAACGCTATCCATGTTCGCATACAATATTGTAAGCTATATAAATCGCATAAAACATGAGCCTCAAACTCTTGGAGAACTATTTAGAGATTTAGAATGCGAACTTGAAACTTTGGCAATATCTATGCAACTTTTTATTCAAATACTGACAAAAATCTCTGAAATTGAGAATGTTGTAAAGGATAATAAAGATTTACTCACTATTCTCGCAGTGCTAAGTGCTTACACTCAAAAAGAGTTAGGTTTTATGTGCGAAAGTCGCCACGTTTAACTTCCTTTAAAAATGATACCGATAGTAACAATTCTCTTCAATTTTATTCCATATCAGAAGCTTCATGAGTATTATAATTTTCATTATATTTTCTATTATTTTTATAAAGAGAATGTGCAGTAAGTATTATTTTTCGCATGACAGCAATTTGAGCAGATGTTGTATGTTTTCCTTTAGATTTCAATCTCTCATAAAAACTTTTAAAATTTTTATCATGTTGTACAGCAGTAAGAACTGACATAAAAATCACACTTCTATATAGACTTGCGCCTGACTTTGCTATTTTATAACCTGATTGAATTGATGTACCGGATTGTCTATAAATTGGATTTAGACCTGTTAACGAGGTAATCTGCCTTTGATTAGCTTCTGGGTATTTTAAAAAGAGATGTAAAAGTACAATGGCACCAATTTGACCAACTCCTTTTATTGATATAATATTGTCATATGCAATTTTATATTCATCCGTAGAATCAATTAAAGTTTGTACTTGTTCAATAATTCTAAGCTCTTTTTCTTTCGATTCTTTGATAGACTTTTTAAGTTCTTTAATTGAGAAGTTATCACCATCTTTACTTGTCAATGCTTCAAGATGATTCTTCTGTTGTGTTGTTTGTTTTTTCGTGAATTTATAAAAACTCATCAACTCCTTAATATGTTCTATATCTTCGTTATATACAGGAACCTTGATCTGATTATCTTTAGCTAAATGAAGAGCTTTTGAAAGAACTCTAGCATCTTCAATATCATTTTTTACTTCCACTCCCAATGCTTTAGCATAATTACTAAACTGCTTAGGATTTATGATAAAACACTTGATATTTTGTTCTGAAGAATATTTTCTAAGTGCTTCAGAATAACTACCTGTTGGCTCAAAAATAAAGACAATATTCTCCATCTCTTTTTTATATATTTTTTTTAATTTAGAGATAAGAGACCTGAAACCTTTAATGCTATTCTCTAAAACTAAATCCTGCTTATTCTTTGCTATATGAATATTTATACTTGCTTTTGATACATCAATTCCGATACAATTTGACACCGTGAACCTCCTACTATTTTAAGAGAGTTCGTTAGCATAGGAGTAAACTCCTATGTGACTTTTAAGCAATAATACTACACATAACTTTGCCTCGTGATTCAATCCGATCTAGCTTCAACTTTTTCTTGCAAAAAAAAGATATTAGAAACCGATCCACTCGCCACTCAAATTTAAAGTGTAATTATCCGACTTTCGCACAAGCTAGACTATGCCGCTTTAGTTAAGTACCGATACATTACTTCTAACGAACAACTCAAAAGAAGTATAAACTAAAAATTTACAAAAAAAAGAACATACGAGTTGAGTTATATATTTAAAGTTTCATCTAATCTCTTCGCTATAAATTATTCTTGCCATTTTCAACCATATTAAATTTCAGCTTCGAGAACTGCTTCTGTATGTTATTTAATCAGTGGAGCAAGTACTCCATCTTTGCCATCAATTATGGCACTTTGCTTTATGAGTTCAAGTGCCTCGTCCATATTGAACTGTTGTTTTATCGGTTTGACACAAAGTTTTGAACACTATCCTAAATCTGGCTTCTTTAATCCCTCATTATCATCTATATAAAGATTTTTTAGCTTAGTTAGTTCATAGAAAGATTTTGGAAACTCTTTTATCTCATTTTCATCTATGTCTAATTCAAGTAGGTTTTTTAACTCACCTATACAAGAAGGTAACTCTTTGAGTTTGTTCGCACTTACACTTAAGTAGTTTAGCTTTTCAAGTTTACAAATAGAATCTGGCAAATACTCTAAGTTGTTATTATCCAGACTTAGCAGTTGCAAATCTTCTAACTTGCTTATGTCAAAATCTATTTTACTTAAGTTATTGTCGTTTAGATTTAGTTTTATAAGCATATCGTGAGACTCAAGCGATGGTAAGTCACTAATGTTATTCCCCTCAAGCAAAAGTGTCTCTAATTCTTTTATGTTTCCTATAGATTTTGGAAGCAGGGTGAAATGGTTGTATGAGAGGTCGAGATAATAAAGCGATGACATAGGTTCAAAGGCATCCGGCAACTCTTTTAAGTCGTTTGTATCTAGTGAAAAGTATAGTAAATTCTTTAGATTTTTCAACTTTGGCGAAACTACATGTAGAGAGTTCGCAGCAATGGTCAGCCTTGTAAGTTTAGTTAGATTGAACAGCTCATCCACTAAAGATGTAAGTCTGTTGCCGTTGAGATTTAAAATAACGAGCGATTCAAGTTCACCTATGCTTTTTGGCAAATCTTCTAAAAGGTTGTTTTCACATTGCAGGTTTCTAAGTTTTTTTAGTCTTCCTATCTCTTTTGGGAGTGATTTTAGTCTATTTCCAGATAGTTTTAACACTGTTAGATTTGGAAGATAACAGATACTCTCAGGAAGCTCTCTTAGTTTACATTTTGACAAATCTAAAACAGATAACTCTTTTAGCCTGTCAATCTCAGAGGGTATCTTTGAACTAAGTCCTTTGCTGTTTATCCATCTTGAAAAATCTTTTAGTTTATTGTCCATTGTATCTCTCTATCTATCATTTTTTTGTTGTATTAAAAAATCTATCTCTTCATAATCTACTTCACCAAACTCCACCATGTTGAAAAGAGCCATTAGTGCTCTTCTGCAACATGTCTTGTTGCACTCTGTAACTAGTTATTTGCTTTTTTATAGGGAAGGGAAGTCTCTTTAAAAACCTCAACTGCCTGAGAGACTGTCTTCATGCCACACTCACAGATTATTTTATCTTCAAAACGCATACACCATCTCCAAGTTTATGGATGGTTTTGAATTTAGGTAGAGCAGGGAGTACTCATCACCCAAATCAAATTTGTAAGACTTATACAAATTTGTTATCTCTTCTACATCACTAGGGATAAATGCAAGAATTTTCTTAAGACCTCTGTGGTATATAACTCCTCTTATCATCTTCTCTGCATCGCTAAATGCAGCACTGCTCATGACCCAAGGTGATATTTTTATAATTGATTTATTGATGGCATATGAGTGTTGATACCCATACTCTGTTGATAAAACCAGTGAAGATTGTTTTAGCAAAATGCTTTTGGCATACTCAATCCTGTCTTCATTAAAAGCTTTTTTATCCATTGTTGCCATTACAGGCAAAAAGTTCTCATTGTTAATGCTTTTAGCAGTCGCATTTGAGAAGTTAAATACAGCTCCGCCGCTATAAACAGCTTTTTTAAATTTTGCATATTCGTTAAAATTAAAATCTTTGAGCAGTTCTTTCTCATCTTTGTTTGACATAAAAAGAATAGGTTTTGTCTCTTGGCTTAGATTGTTTAGAAGCAGTCTCATAAGTCTTGTTTTTATATCACTGTCTGTCTCTTTTATGTAGTAAAAATTGTTTATAAGTACAGATTCCGGCAGTTCAATAGCAGATATAAAAGAGATAAGCTTGTCCTCCTTATATGCCCCAAAACATAAAGAGCTGTTTTTCTCAAAAGTTTTAGTAATAAGTGCTTTGTCTATGGCTACATGTGAGTTTAGCTCTTCCAAGTCAAGACTAAAGCTTTTCTTTCTAATCCAGCCTATGAACATAAGTACAGCTCTTTTAATTCCTGAGCATCCAGAACTCTTTTTCTCTCTGTAACAATCTCTCTGACTTTAGGAAGCATTTTTTGAACTCTCGAAGCTATTGGATTTATACCACTTAGTTTTAGATGATAAAGAAGAGTTGAAGCACCGGAGTGTTTTCCTATGGGAAAGTATCTATGTAGACCTACAAGCTCCGGTTCAAATGCCTCATAAGCATTTTTGTTTTTTATCATTCCATTTACATGTATGCCGGATTCGTGTGAAAATATATTTTCCCCGATAATTGGACGAGAAGCACCAATAGGTTTGTTTGCAGCAATAGACACAAACTTGACCAACTCTTGAAGTTTTACAGCATTGATATCTCTGTTCTCGTTAAATTGATGTTTCAAACTCATCAAAACCTGCTCAAATGAGGCATTTCCGGCTCTTTCGCCAAGCCCAATTACGGTAGTGTTTGCACTAATCGCTCCAGCTTCTATGCCGGCGATGGAGTTTGCCGTAGCCATGCCAAAATCATTGTGTGTATGCATCTCAATATCTAGCAAGTTTAATGAGCAGAGATAAGATATGTTCTCATAAGTCCTGTTTGGGGTCAGTATCCCTATTGTGTCGCAGTATCTAAACCTATCTGCACCAAGCTCACGACTAAAGCTCATAATCTCTTTTAAAAACTCATTGTCAGCTCGGCTAGAGTCTTCTCCGCCGATACAGACAAACAGACCCTCTTTTTTTGCAAGTTTTACAACACTCTCAAGGTTTCTAAAAAGCTTCTCTTTATCTCCATTAAATTTTATGTCAATGAGAGTTTGTGAAACAGGAATTGACAAATCAACCGACTTAACTCCGCACTCTAGCGAACACTCAAGGTCACTCATAGTCGCACGGTTCCAACTCATAATAGGAATAGGCAGATTAAGAGCTAAAATCTCTTTTATGTCCTCTTGCTCTTTTTTACCCATAGCGGGAATACCGACTTCAAGCTCATCTGCACCGGATTCATAAAGAAGCTGAGCAATTTTAATCTTTTCATTTATATTAAAAGATACATAAGGAGCCTGTTCACCATCTCTTAGGGTGGTGTCATTTATAATAGCCATTGTTTAGCCAATCTCTTTAGTCTTTTGGTAAAAGTGCTTTATGACGGCATCGTGAACAGACTTTTCAATTGGTTTATGGGCATACTCCTCATCACAGATAAGTCCTATCTCATTTAGGTCGTTCATTGGGCACTCTCCAATCTTGGCAGTAAGAAGAATATCACAATCTTTTAGAGATGTTTTAATCTCATCAATTGGATTGTAGTCCTCACCGTAATCAGCACCAGAGTAGGAACTCTCGATTTTTCTATGCATTACAAACTTGATAGCTTTGTCTCCAGCTTCATAGACCAAAAACTCCTGAGCCGAACCAAAGTGCATATTTATCATACCTTCACCCGATGTAGTAACGGCAACAAGTTTGGTTTTGCCGTTTGAACTCAGCTCTTTTTTAGAGGCTTTTTCAAGTTTTATTCTCTTGTTTGCCAACTCTAAATGTTTTCTCCAATTTTCAATATTTGCATGTTTTCGTTTTCTGCCATCTATGTCATATCTAGTCTCCAGCTCTTCAAAACTCATATTTGTGAAGCTCTCTGTTAAAAATTCATCACCTCTGTCTTCACCGATTAGCCCAACAGCATCTGCACGACATTGGCGACAGTGACTCATAAGCTTCATATCCACACCGCAGGCTTTTTGTGCTTGCATAACCTCTTGGTCAGTTGTGCTTGGAACACCATCCAGTCCAAACTTAGTTCCAAACTCTGGGCTTGAAAGAAGAGGCATAATGTTATGAATAAATACATTCAATTCTTTTAATTTCTTAGCAACATTTGGAAGGTCTTTATCATTTATACCTGGAATTAAAACAGAGTTTGCTTTTACTAAAATACCTCTGTCTGTAAGCATTTTAATACCTTCGAGTTGCTTTTGTAAAAGTAGTTTAGCTCCATCTTTTCCCCATACTTTTTTGTGGTTAAAATGAACCCAAGGATATATTTGACTACCAATCTCACCACTCTCATCAATCGTGTTTATAGTTACTGTCACATGGTCAATATTGTACTTCACTATCTCTTCTATGTAGTCTGCAACTCTAAGCCCGTTAGTTGAGAGACATAGTTTTAAATCAGGCGCTTTTTCTTGAAGCATTCTAAATGTATCGAATGTTTTTTTAGGGTTTGCTAGAGCATCACCGGGACCAGCTATCCCCACAACAGATAGTTGAGATATGTCACCACCAACATAAAGCACTTTTTTTATAGCATTTTCAGCAGATAGTTTGGCACTTGTAACACCGGGACGAGACTCGTTTGAACAGTCATACTTTCTGTTACAATAGTTACACTGAATATTACATGCAGGGGCAACAGCCAGATGAATTCTGGCATAGTGTTGATGAGCACCCTCACTGTAACAAGGGTGTGCGTTTATTTTGCCTTGAATCTCGTCACTAATATTGTTTTGATTTGATGATGTGGAACAGCTCATTTTATATCCTTAACTTCTGTGTTTCTTACAGATAGGCATTCATAAAGTGTTCCTTGGAAGATTAAATTATATTTCAACAGCCATTTTATTTTCTCTTTGTTCAACTGAGATTGTTTCTCTAAAAGGGCGAGGCTGGTTGGCTGGTGAAAATACACCTTTTTTCTTATGAACGCGAATTTTATACTCGCCGTTTGCATCACCAGACATATAGTAGTCGTTAAACTCTTCTATATATGGCATGTCCCAGATAATTGCACCTTCGCTAGGACA
Organism: Candidatus Sulfurimonas baltica; assembly: GCF_015265455.1. Taxonomy (NCBI): domain Bacteria; kingdom Pseudomonadati; phylum Campylobacterota; class Epsilonproteobacteria; order Campylobacterales; family Sulfurimonadaceae; genus Sulfurimonas; species Candidatus Sulfurimonas baltica. The sequence goes on from NZ_CP054492.1 coordinate 1,149,060, forward strand.
GACATATGCACACTTTGGCACAGTGCAATCAACGCACTCTATACACTTTTCAGGTTTTACATAAGTGTATTCAGTATCTATTGGAGCATCGTCAGCTTCTACAATAGCAGTTGCCGGACACTCATCAATACAGGCGTTACAGTTGATACAAAGCTCTGTAATTTTAACTGACATGTAGTTATGACCAACGCCCGATAACAGCGTTAGATTCTCTGTCGCTCATAGAGACTTCAGATATAAATGCTTGCTCTTTTTGCTCTGGCAGCATTAGACCTTTTTTCTTATGTTCACGAATATTGTAAACTCCACTTTCGTGTCCATCTCTGTAATGTTCATTAAACTCTAAAGTATATGGCATATCCCAAACAATAGCCCCTTCAGTCGGACAAGCTTCAACACATCTAGGCTCATCCGCATGACCTATGCACTCAACACAACTCTCAGGTTTAACATAGAATAAATTATCAAAAGGATTTTTTTCATTACCCTCATCTAATATTGCCGCAACCGGACACTCTGGTGCACATGCCTCACATGATATACATTCATCTGTAATTTTAACTGCCATAATAAACTCCTTGAATTAGCTTGAATAGTTTATATACATATTTTATTCCTTTTGAATGTTTTGCTAATTAGTTGATGTTTGTAAGTATTTATCATCAGATATGTGGGTAAATACTTTATCGATAACTTTATTGTTTTTAGATATAATCTCCGCTAAAGAAGATGCCTGTAGTTTTAGTTGGGATTCGCTTTTGAAGTCTTTTAAAGACAAATCCCAATTTGTGATATTGGTCCGATTGATATAATAAAACTTGATATATATGATAAAGGAAAAAATATGGAGTGTGAATTTCTAAATATTTATTTCTTAAAAGCACTTAATGTAGGAGCCTATTGATATAAATTATTTTCTTTTTTAATGTAGAGTCCGATAATAGTCCGATGAAATTTAATTAAGCCCACTTTACAACTTTCACTATTCTTCACTTAAGTATGATTATTTACTAGAAAAATCACAAATTATTTCAAATTCTGGTGGTGGGTTTGGTAAAAATTCTCTCCTATCTATTTTTCTACCATGTATACTATGTTCCCTGTAATTAAAAAAATCATTTAACATGTTAGTCGTTTTTGTCATATTATCAGAAAATAAATATATAAATAATTCTCGAATTTTTTCATAATCTAGTGCTAAATATTCATGATACAAAGTTGCTATGTATCGTAGGGCATTTTGCTCATTAACTTCAAGAAAATGCTCATATAGCCTTATATTTTCAAATTTTCGGATAATAAACTCTTTTTTAGCCTGTTTATACAATTTATGTTGTTTTTTTCTATCAATTCTAAATGGTGCTAAAACTATATATTCAAACATCAAATATCTTGTTTGTGAAGTATTCGTATAGTTGAGATTAGTTTTTTTTATAATTTCATACAGGTTTTCAACATCTTCATCAAGCATGTAGGCTAGTGATGTTTTCAATTTTTTATGTTTCTTGATTTTACTTATTTTACTTTTGATTGTATCAATGCTAGTTTTCAACATCTTAATTTTAATACTGTTATCTAACTCTGTATCTATGTACCCCCTTCGTCTTTTTTGTTCATCTATTACTAAGTCAAATTTTTTATATAAATGCTTTTTACAGCGCTTATATTTTTGATAGTAATCCTTAAATGCAGGTAGCGTAACAAGCCATGGAAAATCTTTTGTAGCTACAAATAAAGGGTCCTTAATATTTCTATTTTCCATGTTCAAAATAATTTTAGCATAGTAAATTTCTCTTGTGTCAAAATTTGACAAGTGTTGTAATTGAAAATCTATGTTTTCAATCAAGTACTTACAATGCTTTGTAGCTCTTGAAAGCATGTCATTTGTTTTTGCGCTTTCTCTCACATTGAGATTAACAATTGAATAGTTAATACCTTCTATTAGATTAGCAATTTGTTTATCTAAATCTATTTCTAAATTTATTAGTTCTGGGTATTTACAAGTTTTCATTTTAAGTCCTTTATTCTTTTTGATTATTTTAGCTGAGTAAACAATACAATATAAATAATATGACAATATGTCATATTATTCAGTAAATATGCACCTTAGCATTCGTTAGTTTTTTCACATAACTTTAAGTTATTCACATGTATTTCATGCGGGCTTTTTATGAAAAATGAATAGTAAAATTGTGATATCAAAAGGCGCCAATTGATAAAAATTAATTAAAGATGGAGATACGTGATGAAGGATGAAAAAAAAGAAATGGAAGACAGGTTATTTGCTATATTTGTTTGTTTAGTTTTAAGCAGAAAACAGGTCTCTAAGGCCTTGAACAAGAGTCTCAGCACGATTGATAGGTGGCGTAAACAATCTATTAATCTAGAATATTCAAAATCAGGGGATGCAAAAAATTCGACTATTGAATATTCTATCAGTGAGATTGCAAGATATATTGTGTCAAACAAAATAAAGGTTTTATGATGCCTGATATTACTAAATATACAAAAATTTCTGAAAAAAATCAGAAGAAGGCATGCCGTTGGGTGTGCCGTCAAAATAATGATGTTGCATATGAGGTTCATAAACAGCAAAAAAAAGAGTATTTTGCACTAAAAGCAAAGTTTGTAGATGTTGATGCAATTTTGATAAGTTTAGCTGCTTATATAATAGCAGTAAGTAAAATTTATAATTTATTTATTGCTAAATCACAAAAAAATAAATTCGAAAATTTAAAAGGCATTAATAGCTCTCAAAAAATTAGAGGCGCATCTATAAAAAATCAAAAGAAAAGTCCAAAAAGAGACCAGCTGCTTAACAAAAAGAGCCTGCTGTTAGACCTGATTGACAATCAGGGATTATCTCCTTATTCGGTTGTCATATTTTTAAAGAAATTCAATGGGTTTGAAGTGTCTCACACAACAATACGAAAAGTGTATAAATTTCTGAAAGAGGATGTCTAAATGTATTATTTAATCGCAAAAAATATATATGCAGCTGTTGAGCATACTGGCAAAGAAATTCATTTTTCTGGTATTAAAATTGATGATATCTTGGTGTTTGAGCATTGGATTCCTTGTATAGATTTTTTAGAGATATTTCAATCGTACCAAAAAAACTTTTTAGTATTAGACAAACTTTATGAAGTTTATGAGATTGAATTTATTGTATATAAATGCAAAGATGATTCTATTGTATATTTGAGTATGCAGTATAATGAAAAAGAGTACAAATTTTCTAAGTATGATGCGGCAAAAATCGTGCACAAGTTAAATAGAATACTGGCTCGTTGTAATTTAATGCCAAAACCAGAAGAACGACATGCTAGTTCAGGATATTAAAATGGAAGATTGTATTGAGGTGTTTTTGATGTATATGAATTTGTTAAAATTAAAAGTAAGGTGTAAGATTTTACTATCACGCAAAAGGAATTTAAAAACGCCACACAAATTTTTATCTGTTAGCAGTTTTGCTTCTGTTTTAGTAATTAATCGAAAGGAATTACTTGATATTTTGGAGAATAGTAATTTTATAATTTTTGAGGATAAAAAAGTTAAACTAACAAAGAAAGCACTAAAATTAGGGGCTAAGTTTCATCAAAGAGATGAAGAATCATGGATAGTTTGGCCAGAAAAGTTTCTTGCTCACCCAGCGTTGTATCAAATTTACAAGTAGTTTAATAAATGCTCTTGCGCTAGATAAGTGCTGGAGCTACATTGGTCAAAAGTACTTCCCAAATCTGTCCATAAAATAATCTAACATAAACTTATACTTTTTATTTATTAAAACAATGTGGATAAACCCAAAAACCAACACTAAAAACAGCAACACATTTACACATCCATCTGCATCTGGTAAAAGTTCAAATTGGCAATAGTAATCAAGCTGCATTATATTACCTTTGCTCATTTCTAAAATATTTTACAATGATTTGCTTTTATCATCAGTGAGTCTTTAACAAAGTAATTTTTATCAAGTTGCCAATTATCATTTTTAGATACTTTATAGGATGACGTCAGACTTGCACAATGCAACTCCTTATTTTGTTTGAAGTAACCAATATTGTCTTCTGCTGTTTGGTATGTATAGTATGCATGCCATATAGGTGCTATAAAGACTAGCATCATAAATGTTTTAATAACTTTTCGTTCTGTATCTTTCTTTTTGTTTTTACTTATTATTATAAGCGTAAAAGAGCCCGGAACAATAACCAATAAAGCCATTATTATAAACCCTTGATTTAAATACTCAAACATTGTTTTTCTCCTCTTTTATATCCTCTGTTATTTGGTCTTGTCTTTTTTTAGTCAATTTATTTGTTGCAGCAATGGCTACTCCCAATATAAATATAATAGATGAAAGTATTAAAAAGCCAATATGTTGGTTTATAGGACCACTACTAGTAAATATTGAATAGATGCTTTGGATTATCACTGCTAGTGAAGCAAATATCAATATCTTATTATATATGTCTTGTTTAGTGTCTTTTTTCATAATATCTCCCTCATCTCTGTAAACTTTTTATATGCTACCAAAAAAATCAAAAACTGTAAAATCATTTTGAACCACCTACCTGTTGATACTGTATACAGGCTTAGTCTGTGAAAAAAATGCCATTGCAGCTAAAAGTACATAAAAACCAACTACGGCAAGCACAGCATAAAGAGCGAGCTGTATAACAGTCATTACTACTCCAAATATAAATGATGTGTTTTTTATGTTGGAATAGATAACTAAAACTACCAGTAAAAATCCTATTACAATCAGTACTTGTCCATTTAAAATATCTTGGTTGTTTGCTAGAGCTTCTCTATACCACCCCTCACCAAAATATATCATCCCATACCCTATAGCAGTAGCCAAATAGTTTGAGAAGTTAAAAAACTCATATCTATATCTCTTTACGCTATATTCATTAACCCATAGTACTAATGAGTAGACTGTGATAATCGCAACAATAAATCCTATAATTGTAATAACTAACATGTAGTCTCCTTTAGCAGATTTACTATATGTTATTTAATATTCCAGAACGAGTCAAGTATAAATTGCTAGTGTCTTTATATTCAACCGTTCTTGCTTGATTTTGAATTTTTTGATACACTATTCTTAGAATGGGATTTCTCTCCTAAATCGCTAGACTTAAAGGATTTCTTATTGGTGCTGTCGTTATCTTTTATTAGATTATCTGTGTCATGGCTATTGGTTTTATCTGGGGATTGTTTTTCGGCTCCGGTAAAAAAGTCTCTTAATTTTAAACCACGGTCTTTTGTTTTTTTAATCAATGTTCCCGTAGGACTTTTGCCATCCCTCGCAAACTGAACAACTTCCGCTAAAGTCATTGCTCCACCAAGAAGTGCTATTTCCGATACTCCACCTGACTAAAATTTGAACCTAATATTTTCATTGATAAAATTGAAACTAGAAAACATGATGTAAGTTATAACTTATTACATCTTTGTAAAATTGCAGAAGCTTTTGATATGGAAGTTGTAGGTTTAATACCAACCTCTAAAGAATAATTATTCAAGCCCATCAATCTCTAAAAAGCCATTTTCTAACTCTATATAGCTTAGGTGTGATCCTTCATATTTGCCATCTACTTTTTCTCTAACTAGTAGAAGAGCATTTATTCCTAGTGCTTGCGAAAAATATGTTTCTTTTGTTTTGATGTTTTTATAAGATTTTGTTGTTGCAATTGGCATTGCAAGAAATAAGCATGTCTTTAAAAATTCTCTATCTTTTTTACAAAATGATGCTTTGAGAAAGATGTCTAGTTCATCATAATCATTGACACCTGAAATAAGCTCTATTGGAAAATCTATCTCTCCTCCATATTGTGACACTTCGTTTATAGCAGAGTCTAGCATATCTTCAACTGGAGGTGATTTACTGTCATAATAGTAATATTCCTCTTTATCTGGTATATCCACAAGAAGTTTTGCAAATCCACCTGTTTTATCGTTGTAGTATATTATTGTCATTATCATAGAGCGATTGTTACAAAAAAAGCAAAAAGTGTCAAATTTGATTTGTGCCTTGCATGAATTATAAAAACAAATCGTGAGACTTTGGTGTCGATTAACATCACTTGGGCTGTACAGTCTTGTTAAAGTTACTTACATTTGCCTGTATTATTTGAATCTTTTTACTAGTGTTATCTATTGTATTGACAATATTCATATTGATAATCATAATGCCATAAAAAAGAGCAAGTAGCACAAGGCTTATTTTTTTAATGTGAGTGTAAAAAAATGTACCTGCAAATACTCGCAACTGAAAGTAAGTCCCTAAACTACTTATCCCTATCATACTTACAGTTAAAAGTAGTGCTACTGTATGAGAGTTGAAACTATTTATGTAATTTGAGAACCAATCCATAAAAAACATAAAAAACATAAAAAACATAAATAAGCCTCCTGGTGTAAAAAGAAGTGGCATCAAAGTTACATTACTATTATTACTACTATCCGAACTAGGTTTAGAATTAAATACAAGTCTGAATACAGATATAGCAATAGATGGCATAATTAATATCAAGGTAAATATTGCTTGGACGAAGACGCTAATAAAGGCAATAATATAACTAAAACCAAACTCTTCGCGTATATCTAAAATACTACTTGCTATAAAAAGTCCAATAATAAGAAGAAGCATAGCCGCGATCTTTACAAAATTCGCTAAGTCACTCTTCATCCAAATAAGAAATATATTATGACTTAAATATAACCACGAAGCATATATACTAAATCCAATTATTAGAAAAAAAATATTACCTTTCATATGTGTAAAAAAAACCGAGAGGACTCCACCAGCTACAAATATACCTACAGAAGTAAATAGTATATTGAGGTAGCGTCGTGCATCTTCATTGTCAAGTAAACTATGTATGCTAAGCTCTTGCTTATTTTGTGAAAGTATTACCTGAAATGGAAAATAAACAATAAGCAGTATAGTAGAAAGAACCAATAAACCTCCTAAATCTGTATCATACACTGTCTTATAATAGACCATCCACAAGTACATTGGAGTAAGTAAGAGAAAGAAGGTTCCTTGCGCTATGGCTACTTTACTTATCCCATCATTTAGCATTTTATTAATCATATATATTTCACCTTTTTAGCATAAGTCTATGTAGAACTAATTAAAAGAAAATTTTAACATAATGAATTTATTTTTTTAACGTTGGATTTATATGGGCTATTTTTTTGCATGTAGTGTAACAAATAGTAACTATAATAGTTAAACACGGATGTAAAGTTATAGGTTCTTTTCCGAATGCTATTATTTATTGATCTATTAAACTGGGTTATAGCTGTGGCAATATTTACTATACTTCCATATGGGAATAAAACTATTTTTTGTATAATAAAAAATCATAAAATAGCACCCTCTTATATCAATCTGAAAAAATGTACTAAATAATCACGACATAACCTGTCATTGTAGCTTCCTATACTTTCTTAATAACAAACATGGAGGTTCCCAATGGAATTTGTAAAAGCTAAACCAAACGAGTATCTTGTAGTTGCCAAATCAGGTAAAATTAAAAATTTAGGTGTTGCAAGAAGTGCAATGATATGGCCCGGTCAATCGTTTATAATGATACCAAGTACTCAGATTGAGGCACAGTTTGCTATGACACAAGAGTCTAAGGATGGCATTCCCCTTCGTTTTAAAGGTATTGTTATCTATCATGTAGAAAATCCAGAGATAGTCGCACAACGTTTTGATTTTTCTGAGAACAAAGGTCTTACAGACATCAACAATCTTATAGCAAATGTGTCACTTGGTGAACTTCGTGATAAAGTTTCTCATATGGATATGGATGCATGTATAGACGAGCGTAAAACTACACTTACTGATGCTATTGTCAACGAACTAAGTGTAATCGCACAAACATGGGGAATTGCTATTAATGTGGTTCAGGTAGCACAGGTGTTTATTGTAGAAGATGAGATACGAAAACAGCTTGAGGCTGAAGTTCGTAATCAGCTAAGAGCAAATAGTGAACTTTCTGATATTAAAACCGAAGAGGCAATTGAGCGAGAAAGTTCAGCTTCAGAACTCCGACTTAAAAAAGAGGAGTTTGAAAATCAGAAGGAGCGTATGAACATTGAGTTGGAACGTAAAAATCTTGAGCGTGAGCATAAACAAAAGGATATAGCATTAGTTACACCGCATAAGATATTTGAAGCAGAGCAGGATATGTTGGTTATGACGAAGATGATAGATGTATATGAGTTCAAAGCGAAGATGAATCTGCTAAAAGCAAAATCAATGCTCGTCGAAGAAATAGAACAAAATAAAATACGCAAAGATATGCTGCCTCTTGAGCAGGTGCCTCAAATTGCTGATTCTGTTTCTCGCATGTTTAATGGTGCAAATCTAAGTTTTTATAATGATTCGTCACAGTTAATGTCAGGCGTTGCTCCAATGATAGATATGGTTGCAAGAGCTTTGAAACAAAAAGAAGATATAGATTAAGAAGCTAAACAATAGTGAATACTTACTTTTACTATTTCTTCATACCCATATTTACAATTTTAATATGGGTGGCTGTCACAACGAATAAGATACATCATCACTTTAACTTATTGAAGGTATATTATAGATTCATTATTTCAAACACAGCAAGCTTATAAAAAATTGCTATAATATATAAAAAAATAATATTAATAAGGAAATATACTAGATGGCTAGTGGCTTTTTTGCGGTATTTAATGATATTGCTATTTTACTAGATGATGCAGCTACAATGAGTAAAGTAGCAACAAAAAAAACAGTAGGTATATTGAGTGATGATCTTGCTGTAAGTGCGCAAAAGGCATCAGGGTTTTGCGCTTCAAGGGAGCTTCCTGTTTTATGGGCAATAACAAAAGGTTCTTTTAAAAATAAACTTATAATTTTACCTCTTGCTTTTTTGCTGAGTGCCTTTGTTCCATGGATTATAGTGCCTATTTTAATGTTAGGTGGAGTGTATTTGGCTTATGAAGGTGTTGAAAAGATACATGAATATTTTTACCCACATATACATGTTAAAAAGAGTAGGGAAGTACTCTCTGAAGAAGAGATTTTGAAAGTTGAAGCTAGCAAAATAAAGTCAGCAATCTTAACAGACTTTATCCTTTCTATAGAAATTATAATAATAGCGCTTGGATCAGTTATAAAACAAACTTTGCCTGTTCAGATAATATCAGTTACTGTTGTGGCGATATTGGCAACTATAGGTGTATATGGTGTAGTGGCTCTGTTGGTTAGGATGGATGACTTTGGATTCAAGTTAATTGAGATATCAGATGAGAAAAATAAGTTGCTTGGAAAAGTTGGAGAGCTTTTAGTTCAAGGGCTTCCAAAAATAATCAAATTTTTAACATTTATTGGAACAATAGCTATGCTTCTGGTCGCTGGCGGAATATTTCTTCACAATGTTCATCAATTACATGATATGCTTCATGCATTGCCAAGTATACTTCCAGACTTACTTGTAGGTTTAATTGTCGGAACAATAGCATTAATAGTAGAAAAAACATTTAAAAAATTAAAGGGAAGTTACTAGCCTTATTTGCAACTTGTTTGATTATAAAAATAGTGATAGGCTTGTAGCCAATTTAGATGGGTTGAGATGACCCTATTAATCACAAAGGCTATATAGTAACAAGTGCAAGTGTTAAGGCAAGATATGACTTTTCAAAATAAGGAGAAGATAATGGAAAATAGTGACATATTAATTAAAGGTTTTAAATTAGATTATGTAGATCCTGAACATAAAATTATCAATAGAATAGATCAGATTGATATCTTCGCACTTTTTAATGATAATTGGGTTGTAATCAAAAAGGTGGCTATTGAAGAAGGGGTAGTTTACTTGATTAAAAAAGATGGTACCGGTGTTAGTTTTGAACAAAATAATCCAATTAATTCAGAAATTCTTAAGGCTCTTGAGCAGGTTTCTCAAGCATTCAAAGATCATTTTAAAAAATAAATATAGATTTGAAGATTTATATGAAATCGTGCTTATTATTCCTATTTATTGTTAATATGATATAATTCAGAAATATATGCACGAAAAAGAAGAATAATGAATAATCAATTAAAAAATAATTATGAGTTTATGACATCAGCAGAGATTGTTAAATCTCTAGCATTAAAAGTAAAAGTGATTCGAAAAAAAAGATTTAAGACGCAAGAGCTTTTTGCCGAGCATATTGGTATGAGCTTTGGAAAATATGCAAGATTTGAAAAAACTGGTCAGATATCGTTCCAAGGATTTCTTGACATTATCAAAGGTATAGATAGAATAGAAGAGATTGCCGTGCTGTTTAATGAAGACAAAAAAATTATTAAGTGGTAGGGGGAGTCAATAGATGGAAATAATAGTAAAAGCATGGGGAGACGTCGTTGCTAAGATAAAGCACAGAGATGGATTGAAAAACGATAGGATACTTTTTACCCCATTTTTCTTCAAGTTTATCAAGCTCAAATTCTGCTTCTTCTTTTGTGAAAGCTTGATAAACCGCTTTTAGTTCTTTTGCAAATTGTTTTTGATAAGCCGAGCCCACATATTTCAGACTGTTGCGTATTTGATGCACTATGCAGAGTTGAACCTGAGTATCTTGAAATACAGAATTGATGGCTTCAGGGAAGCCTTTAAGTCCATCTACGGATGCGATGAGTATGTCTTTGACTCCACGGTTACTCAAGTCGGTCAACACTTGCAGCCAGAACTTAGCGCCTTCACTTTCATTGAGGTATAAACCAAGTATCTCTTTCTTTCCATCAACTCTGATACCAAGAACTGTATAAAATGCTTTTGAGATATAACGACCGTCTTCTTTTACTTTGTAATGGATGGCATCTAAAAATATGAATGGATAAACAGTCTCTAAAGGTCTAGTTTTCCATTCCTGAAGCATAGGTATTATTTTATCTGTTACAGCGCTTATGGTGGCTTTAGAGAAACCTACACAGTAAAAATCCTCTATGTGTTTAGCTATCTGGGAATAGCTGTTGCCAAGTGCAAAGAGTGAAAGTATTTTCTCTTCAATTTCACCTGTCATACTCGTTTGATTTTTCTTAACAATTTCAGGCTCAAAGCTACCGTTGCGGTCCCTTGGAACATCTAGCTCAAATGTTCCATGATCACTCTTCATAGTTTTTGAGTTGTAGCCGTTCTTACGGTTTCTATTGAGGTCTTGCGAGAGGTGAGAATCTATCTCAGCCGCAAGAGCGGCTTCTGTGAGTTGTTTGATGAGCGAACCTAATGCTCCATCTGAACCGCCAATACTTTTACCAGCTTTTATATCACGAGCAAATTGCTCTACATCGATTTCTATTTTCATGTGTCATTCCTTGAGTAAATATAATTTTACCCGATTGACACGGAATTATGAACGGTCCCGCCCTTACTACCGTTTTTATTTCTCATTACTCTGAATATATCTTACTGTTTGTTTTACGCTTAAACTAACATACTTCTCTAATCTTGGATACATATCTATAACTGCCTTAAAGTCAATCTCTTTTATGTACTCATTATATACTTTCCTCTCTTCTGCTATTTTTTCTGCAAAATTCAGGTAAATTTTTATTTGAGCCTCATTAAGACCATATAAATCTTCTTCGTCTAATATATCTCTACTTTTAACGGCTGTCCCTAAAAATAGTATCTTTAAATCAGAAGATTTCCGTTCAAATTCCAATTCTTCATCTAAGTTCATATTAATCCTTCGTATAATGCTCAATGTTAGGAAAATAATTTATCATCTCATCATATGTTTTAAATCTTTCTAATGTTTTAATAACTACTTCTAATGGTTCTGAATATATCTTATTATTTGTTTTACGCTTAAATCAACATACTTCTCTAATCTTGGATACATATCTATAACCGCCTTAAAGTCTATCTCATTTATATACTCATTATATACTTTCCGCTCTTCTGCTACTTTTTCTGCAAACTTTAGGTAAATTTTTATTTGAGCCTCATTAAGTTCATATAACTCTACCACTTCTAATATATTTCTTTTTTTAATTGCTGTCTCTAAAAATAGTATCTTTAAATCAGCAGACTTTCTTTCAAATTCTAATTCTTCATCTAAGTTCATATTAATCCTTCGTATAATGCTAAATGTTAGGAAAATTATTTATCATCTCATCATATGTTTTAAATCTTTCTAATGTTTTAACAACTACTTCTAATGGTTCTGAGTACATATCTGGTAAATCAAATTCATTTTCCCCTAATTCAAATGCTAGCTTTTCAACTGGAGGATTAAATTGTTCATTAACACCTTCTTTATTTCCTCTTGCATCTACTTTATACCAGCCATAGTCTTTTAAGTAAATTGCATTTAACCCATGAAGACAATAGATGTCTTTTTTATATTCTGAACAACTTAATCGTTGATAACAAAATCCAGTAGGGATATTATTCGCTCTTAGCAAAGAAGCAAGTAAATGACTTTTTGCATAACACCAGCCAGTTTTATGTTTTAATACATCACTTGCTTTACATGTAGTTATATCGTCTTTAAAATCTCCGGAATGATTTATATTATCTCTAACATATTCAAAGCAATTTTTTGCTATTTCAGTAGCTGTTTTGCAGTTTTTTGACAGATTAGTTGCTAACTTTTGTATTTCTTTATTTGAGTAGTCTATGATACTAGTTTCTTCTAAAAAATTTATCATTTTAATCCTTTTTGTTTATACTAGTTTTAGCTATTTTATATATTCATTATATTTCTTGTCAATGTTATATGATTGTACTTTAGGGTGACTTAGAATATACTGCCAAATTTCTTTTTGTGTTTGAAATGGTTTGTGCTCATATATATTGTCTAGTAATAGTACAACATTCCTTAAATATGGTGGTTTAGAATATTTTCTAATATTTTCGTTTTCACTTTCATTATAATGTTCAATTTGTAGTTCTGAAATAAACCAAAAAAGTGGTCTCCACCAATCATAAAAGAAATCGCAATTTTTAATGACATCTTTAGAAGATTTTTTATTAGATAATAAAATGAAAAAATTTATCAACTCATCTAGTCTAAATCTATCAAATTGTTCTTTACCTACAAAATCATCAAAGCTTATAGCCAATTCATCCTTATAAATTGGCAGTTCTTTGGCTATATCTTCTGTTAATTTTTTTGTTGACACAACAAAAAATCTACTTATCATAAAGTCACTATATGACTTACTTTGTATAGCGGATATAATAATTTTAAATGAAGATGTCTTAATTGTTTGAAAGTTTTCACTGCAGTAGGTTTGATACAATTCTAATATGGCTTTTTCTTTTGATTCATTCGCCATTGCATAGTTTGCTTCTGCAGTTTTAGCAAGTTCTTCTCTTGTCTCTTCTAGCTCGTCTAGTTGCATTTTAATTGTTAGAATAACCCCTCCAAATGCAAGCCCACCAAACAATGCACTTAAACTATCAAACACATCGCCAACAGGCTGGTGTGTCAGATCTCTATAATCAGCAATAAACCAAGCACCAAACCAAATACCAATTATGAATAATGTTACAGAATAGATTAGTTTCTTATAGTTTTTTGATTTCATATCTTTCTTTCCCTTTTTTATATATTATTAGAGCTAATTGTAATAGAATAAGTCTTAATATATAAAAAAGATTAATATAGTTGACACAAGCTGTCATACCACTTTAGTAAAGTTGGTTTAATTTAAATTAATTAAAAAGGAATACTATGGCAATAGTATTAAGTAATGATGAAATTAATAAACTACTTAGTGGTGAAAAGTGGTTAGGTGAAGATGATGATTATACTACATCCTCTGATGAATCTATACAAGATGATTGTGTAGCAAAAGAAGCAGACGATATTATTCATGCATCAGCAAATGGAGACATGAAAAAAGTAAAGCAGTTTCTAGAAATGGAAGCCAATATAGATATGCAAAATGAGTCTGGATATACAGCTCTTATGATGGCTTCAAAATATGGACATAAAGATATTGTTTCTTTACTTTTAGAAGCTGGTGCAGATTTGGAAGTTCAAGTAGATAAAGAGGATTGGTTTTCTGATAAAGCTATTAACTTTGTTTCTTATAGTGCATTTGATATAAAAGAACTTTTTGAAATGGCACAAATACAAAGAAGCTATCTTAAACTAACTAAGGAGTTGTTTGAATTTAATAATCTTAGTGATGCAGAGAAAAAACTGATATTAGAAAAAAATCAATCTAATGAGACGTCAACAGACACAAAAACGAACAATGCTCTTTATTCTTATGAGTTAGAATCATATGATGTACTTAAGGTAAAACTCATAGATATTGCTAAGAATGTTCCTGCGGATGGTATATTGTCTATAGAGACCAGAATTAGCGAAGAAGAAAATCCATTTATAAAAAGACTATATACAATGGCCATAGATGGAATGGAATCAGAATATATACAAGAATTTGCAATTTTAGCGCAAGAATGGCTAAACAAAGTACATCAACGCTCAGGAAAACAAACTGATTACTTATCTAATCTCAATAGAGAGTTAAATATGATTCGTGTATCTGTAATAAGTACGATGCACGGGGAAGGTTCTCAATTATTATCTCAAAAAATAGATGCAACAACGGATATTATTGAGACTTATTATAAGCATTTTAAAGATAAGTTTTCTATAGCTAGTCTTCCAAAAAAATTGCTAAATACAAGAGGTGAATTGCTAGAAGAAATTAATAATTTTAATGAAATTATAAATGGTACTTATAATGAGGCTGGTTTAGAAAATCCAAGTGATTTAGTAGCTAAGCTAGTAAATTATGCTACTCACGCTCGAAAAGATGGTCTACATATTCTTGCTTCAAATAGTGTATATGAAACAAACGAAATATTAAGAGAATTATTACAAAAAATAGGAATGTATTATAAGATTAAGCGTTCACAAGTCATTATTGAAGAAGGCTTAGTAGAAGCACAAAACAAAGGTTTTACTGATCCTGATTTTTTGTTTGAGTATGAGCGAGAATTGACATGTATTGTTATTGGGATAAAAATGATAATAGATGGAAGTGCCCCAAGATCTATAGAAAATATACTATCTCAATTGTATCCTGAGAAGTATATACAAAGTATATTTGAATAGTAAATGAACTTTGTTTGAGAAAAAATTTATTATTTTCTTGAATGCTGGTATGTTTAAGGCTTGATGTATTTATGAGGACAAATCTTTTTCAAGTGAAAGTTGTGGTGTTTGGAAAAATGGTGTTAAAGTTGCTGATGGGTAGTGAAGGTAAAATTTTGCTCTACTAAACTCTTTTTCTGGAGAAAGAGGAACCCAATGACCCTTGTACTGTTCTATTTAGATTAAATTTAGAAAGAAAAGCAGTGAGGAAATAAAAACTAATTTAGCTAATAAATAAAAGCAACCTATTCAAAATCAAACTCTTCCATACATGGGGCACTTCCTTCAGAGACCCTACAATAGTTTGAGCCTTCTTCAAATACCATCATGTATGGTCTGTGAACCATATTTAACTTTTTACCAACTGTTGCGATTTTATCAATAATTTTTTGCTTATCTGTACTTATTTGAATGTTATCTAAATTAATCTGTTTATTATTAACCATTACATTTTCAAGACAAGCTTTTTTATCATCAGATTGATAAATATGCTGTGTTAGCTTATCAGATTCAAACTTAGGGAGACGATACAAAAAAATGTAATAACTATTCATCAATTGCAGCATTTTATCCTCACTGATTTTAGTAATAAGCTTTTTTGAATAAGGGCACATTGGATCAACAAAAATATAAATCTTATTTGAATTTCCGTTTCCAATACGAATAGCATGATCCGATATTGAGTCAAGAAGATCATGTGGTTTTTCAATAGCAAAAACGTTTAAGCATAAAAATAAAATAATTGATATTAATTTCATTATATAGGTCCTTAAGATAAAATTTTGTTATAGTATATGAGATTCACTTAGTAGGTGTTTAATGCAAATACATTATTTACTATTAAGTGAATTTACAAAACTAATTTGTGGGAAATTCCTTTTCAAGATTCTCAAGTGCATGTTTAGATTGAAATTGTTGCCACAACGAATCATCATTTTTATAGCTTGATAATACTTGTTTTTTTACTACGTCATTTATGCTGCTTTGAGCAACACCAATAAGTACGTAAATATCCTTTGTTTTGGGACTTTGCCAGTATTTCATCTGCTTAGATCCATTTAATGTGACTTTTGCAACCTGCTTAGATACTTGTGTAGATACTTTGTCAGCAACTTCGGCTTCACCTATGCCAGTAGAACGTGTAAATGTTTCTACTTTATCTTTGACTACAGTCTTTATCTGATGGGCTAAGTTTGAGCGAGAATTTGATATAGCCTCACGACGAGAGAAACCTTCCCATAGTTTACTGAACTGTGCTGAGCCAACAGCAGTCATAGTCCCTTCAATTTTTGAATTACCACAAACCCATTCCGGAGCCAATACACTGTCTATATGACAACGCTCATCTAACTTAGTTAATTGAGGTTCTGGTGTTTTATCACCACAACCTGTAAATGCTATTGACAGTAATGATGCAACTAGTATTGAAGTAATACTCTTATTTAGTTTTGTGTTAGTCTTCTTCATTCTTCTACTCCTGTATTTTTGTTTACAGAAATTATAAAATGTTATAATGACAGGTTGTGTCGTGATATAGTGATTTCTATATAAATTTATAAATATATAAATAGTTTTCATTTCAATAACTTTTACTTAGTATGCTTTCACACTATGATACCCGGTGTTATTGCAAAGCTGTATAACTAGCTTGCAAAAATCGCTATAATATCTAGTTAAAATATTAAATAGATAACTTTTTTATAATAAAGGATAAAAAATAATGGAAGAAAATAAGATAATGAAATTTTTTAAAAGTCCATCTTTCCAAAGTTTGGCAACGGTGTTAACTTTCGCCATAGCATTTTATATTGGATATTTACAAGAAGTACTGGGTGGATTAAACCTTTTAATAGGAGCATCAATTACAACATTTATAGCACTCATGTCAGTTTGGATACACTCGCTTTATTCAAATCAAAAGCTTGAGGAAAATTTTATAGGTAAAATAGGTATTTTAGAAGATTTTATAAAAGCCAATGGACTTGGAAGTATTATAAATGAAAAAACATTAGCAATTTGGGAATCATCAGCAAGCAGTGTATGGGTAGTTACTCCTGATCTTTCAAATGATGTAGGTATATCAAATGATAGTAATATAGATGAAGAATTAGTTAAAGCTGTGCATGACAATCTTTTAAATGGTAAAAAATACATTTACTTTGTACCAAAATCTAAATTAATAACAGGTAGATTAAATGAATACATTAAAAAACACAAGAGTGCATATAAAGAAGGACAAGTAGAATTTTGTTTTATACCTGAAAGTCAATTTCACTTTATAAATGAAGTGGTTTTATATGATGTGGAGTGTGAAACCCAAACAAAAGCAGTGCAATGGTTTCCCAATCAAAGCTTAAATTATTACCTTGAATTAGACAACCATAATCAAAGTTATTTAGTAGGTATTTTAAAACATATGATTGAGAGATATGAATTAAAAGATATCACAAAAGTATAATGGAAAATCTATTTTACTATGATTATTTAGGAATATTTGGTGTGTTTATTGTATTGGTTACATATTTTTTACTTCAACTTGAAAAAGTACAATCTACATCACTGTCTTACTCTTTATTAAATGTATTTGGTTCATTGTTGATTTTATACTCATTGATGTTCAATTGGAATATATCATCATTTATTATTGAATTTTTTTGGATATTAATAAGTTTATTTGGTGTTTGGAAATATATAAAAATAAATAATACTAAATAAGAAGTATAATATATAGCAGGTGTTTTTTGTAAGAACTTTGAAGTGACACATCCTGACGTATAAAGTTTATATAATTTTTTCTTGTTCACGTTTATGTTGCACATGAAGTTTTTTATACTTTTAGAATACATAATGTGCCAAACTGTTAAAAAAACTGATAAAATACAGTAAAGTGTTAATAATCATTATAAACTCGTTTGGAATAAATAGTGATAATCTTATATAAGGAGAAGAGAATGAAAACAATAAGTATGGTTAGAGGTGTTCAGAGTAGTATATATAGAATGATATTATTAGGTATAGGTATCTTGGTTTTATTAAAATACAAAGATAGTGAGTTTGCTTTATTCATATTTTTAGGAGTGCTGATTACAATAATAATAGCCTTAAATGCATTAATTGGGATAGCGGGGTCTGTTTTATTTAACAGTAGCTATGAAGCAAGCCTAAAAGAATATGGTATGAGAATAAGCATATTTTTTACTGATAAAAAAAGTGATGGTTTCATACATCAAATTAGAGCGTCTCTATTGGCAGTAGTGGGATTGATTATATATCCCATAGCTTTAATTATAACAATTAAAGAACTATTCGGTTCTTCTTCAAGTGATACAGCTGAATATGATACACAGCGTGAAAGTGAAATTACAAAGATTAATCAAGAAGAAGCAAATGATATAACCATTAAAACAAAACATAAAAAGTGGATGATTGATGCCGGAGTTTTCAGTAAATACTATTTTGAAAATAAAGATGAGGCTTTTAGATATGCAATAAATAACAACTTGGATAAGCCTGAAAAGATATTAATATAAATCAAAAAGAATTAGATGAATATGTGAATTTTCTTAAAAATTTTGAAATGACACATCCTGACGTTTAGGTTTTATACAATTCCTTCATAAGACTTATTTAAAGGATGAATTATGGCAGGATTTATAAAAGAGAACATTCCTGAAGCAACACCAATTGTGCTAAATGATTTCAGGCATGCTCTATGTATTGGCGAAACAGGATGCGGGAAAACAACTTCTTTTATGTTGCCAAATATATCTAGTAGAATTCAAGAAAATTATGGGATGTTTATTGTTGATATCAAAGGGAGCTTGCATTCACATGTTAAAGCTATAGCATCCAAATATGGTAGGCTTAACGATGTAATAGAGATAGGTGTACCATGGGGCGAAAAAATAAATGTATTTGAAAATATATCAAGATCCCTTTTTTTAAACACATTAAGTGAGATAAATGGAAAAGAAGGGGATAAATTTTGGATAACATCAGCACTAAATTTAGCAGGACAAATATATGATATATTTGCAATTGCTAAAAATTTAGAATTATTGCTCAAAAACAAAAATGATTTAAATTTCAAGTACCGTTTTGAGCCTAAATCTATAAGTATGATTGTATCAAGTTTCTCTTCTCTTAACGAGTTTATACTTGATTGTACAATTATAAGATATTCCTTGGATCTTGAGAAAATTTTAGAACTTGTTGATCATGGAGTAAGCGAATATGATATTTATCTCATAAGACAATTTTCTAAGGAATTTGAAAGCACATTAGAAAAAATCAATGATTTTTATAAAGATATTGATCAAGACTCTCCTTCTTCTGGCTCAGGAGCTGTTTTATTTACTCTTCGTAGTCTTATTTATCTTTTTTCTCAAAATGGGCTAGATGGTAAATATGAGTTAAAAGAATTGTTAGAAGATGGAAAAATTGTAATTTTACATGCAGAAACATATGATGAGAATCTTACTTCATCAATTATAAATATATTATATAATAGACTTTTGCTCCGCAATAATGACAAGCCAATCACACTGTTTATAGATGAGTTTCAAAGAAGTGTAAGTAAAAGAAATCTTCCTCATATAGACCTTTTCCGTGAGATGAAAGTTGAGTTAATCGCAAGTATGCAAAATATAGAGCAGCTTGAAAATAAATTAGGAAAAACAACATGTAATGAATTTTTAGGAAATATATTACATAATTATGAGTATGCCAACCATAGAGAGAATTCACTAGATACTTTTGAATATGAATATAAGAATAAAAAGTCGTTAGCAAAACCAATGTTTATAGATGAGAAAGAGAAAGTATTAGCTCAAATTAAATGGCAAAATTTAGGAAAAAATCCACTGCCTTTAGGTTGGATATATTTTCGACCAGATGGATATAAGCGAATGATTATTGTTAATACACAAACAAAAGAAACTAAATATCACTACATGTTAGAAGAAAAAGACAGATTATTACAAAATGAATTAGTTAAAGTCAAGGAAAATAAAATAATATCGGTTGCTTAATTATTAAAAATGTATATATAATCAGTATCATTAATGACATAAGTTGTCACAACACTACTATAAACTTATAACAATAAACAAGAGGAGTAACACATGAGAAATATATATTTAATCATAGCAAAACAAATCGTTGAGGAAGCAGGACGAATAATAAGAGAAGCTAGAGAGACAAATACTTTTAGTTTTGAGTTTAAATCAGATGAGTCTCCAATAAGCAATATAGACCAACAAATACAAGACTATATGACTAAGCGACTTAAAGATAGTTTTGATATTCAAGTTATGGGTGAAGAGAATTGTGACGAGATTGATGCAACTAAACCTTACTGGGCGATAGATCCTATTGATGGAACTTGGTCATTTATTACACATGAGAATACATCTGCAATAAACTTGTCTTTAATTGAAAATGGTGAAGTTATTGTTGGTATTGTTTACAACCCTTTTACAAATGAGTTTTTCCAAACTGAAAAAGGTGCCAAATCTTATATAGGTATGTTAACATTGCCCTTAAGAAACAATCTTACTGTTGCAGTTGTAAATTTTAAACCTGAACGTGAACACCCGATTGTGAAAAGTTTAAACCAACTTTTTAAAGAGGACAAGGTGAAAAAACTTACATCAATAGGCGGTTCTATCACTTACTCTATGTGCATGGTCGCAAAGGGTGCATTTAGCAACTATATAGCTTATTTCAATTCATACTCTAATGCTTGGGACTTATCTGCAGCTTGTCTTATTATAAACAACAGTGGTGGTTTTGTGACTGATTTAGATGGAGTAGAAATAGATCCGATTCACCACAAGGGTTATATAGTTGCTAGTGCAAATGCGCAGGCCAGAGATGACTTTTTAGCAATGATAAATCCACTATTAATTGAAGAAGAAAAATGAGAACAATAATATATGGTGATATTCATGGTTGTTTAGATGAATTTAAAACTCTTCGTGAAGAACTTAAAATAACTAATGAAGACACCGAAATTATAGTAGGAGATCTTTTAGATAGAGGACCTTTTTCAAATGAGGTGATTACTTTTGTAAGAGAAGAAAAAATAGGTTTAGTTCTAGGAAATCATGAATATAAGTACATACGATACAAAAAGCATGATGAACTCTCAAAGCAAACGGGTAAAAAAAATCCTATGCTTTTTAATGAGCAAAAACTATCAATTTATGAAAATATTTCAGATGAAGATATGGCATACTTAGAAGCAGCTCCTTTTTTTATCAAAATTGATAATACGGTTATTCTTCATGCAGGAATTACAAATAAAATAAGTCTTGAAAATGCAAATAAAAAAGACCAAGAAGCACTATTGCGCATAAGAACTCTTGATGAAAATCAGAAAACATTGGCCTTGGGTCGAACAGCATGGAATGCAAGATTTTGGAGTGAATGGTATGATGGAAATCAAGGAATTATTGTTTATGGACATGAAGTTTTTGATAAGGTAAAGATAGATAATTATTCATTTGGTATAGATACAGGGTGTGTGTATGGCGGTAAGCTAACAGCCTTAGAGATCTATGATACTAAAGAGCCGATGTTGAATTATAATATTGTTCAAGTCAGTGCATTGCAAAAATATGCAGATAAAAAATGAGGATTACTATGGAAACTTCTAATGATAAAAAAATAGCATTAATTGTTGCTGCTAATGATGGAAATAAAGAAACAGTTGAATTACTTCTTGCGCAGGGCGCAAATATAGAATCAGCTGATGATGATGGAAAGACAGCATTAATTTATGCTGCTCTTGGTGAACGCAAAGAGAGAATTGAGTTTCTTCTTAGTAAAAGTGCAAATATAGAAGCAGCTGATAATAATGGAAGGACAGCATTAATCCTTGCTGCTGCTTTTAGTGAAGACAAAGAAATAGTTATGTTTCTTCTTAGTAAAGGTGCAGATATAGAAGCAGCTGATAATGATGGGAAAACAGCATTAATTTTTGTTGTTGATGTTTTTTATGAACGCAAAGAAATAGTTGAATTACTTCTTAGCAAAGGTGCGAATATAGAATCCACTGACAATAATGGGAAAACAGCGTTGATTACAGCTGCTAGTAATGGACACAAAGAAATAATTGAATTACTTCTTGATCATGGTGCAAATATAAAAGCCACTGATAATTATGGGAATACAGCATATACTCATGCTACTGTTAAAGGGCATAAAGATGTGTTCAATTTATTATCATATTAAAAATATTAGATGAATGTAATGTCAAAATAAACTAGACTTATTTTAATTCAGTCGCATTTTTAGTTATACTAAGGAAAAAAAAGGAGATACACTTTGGGTGCTTTATTTGAATCACTTTTAGACCTATTTTTCGAACTTTTAAAATTGTCATTATTTATTTATGTACTTTATTTACTTGACGTACTCTTTTATGCAGGAATGATACTGATAGGACTTACTGCACTTATAATACTTTTTTTTATTATGCAGGAAATAAATTGCCGTAGAAAAGGTGATGGGTGTTTTAGTGGAGTGTTTTTAGTCCCAGTTGTATTTTTACTGCCTCTTACCTTACTCCTGCTAGGAATTGATTATTATTTCAATTGAAAAGAGGAAATATTGGAGTTTATGCTTGCTCCGGTTTATCATAACCACGTCGAAATACACCTAAGCATAATCTTGAAAATATTTCAATTGATTTTACACTGAAATTTATCTCATTTAATGCATACTTTTCAGTGTTAAATTGACAATAATTACTACCTGAGTTAATAACAACTTTAAATTTGTTAAGTAAATTATTTTCACATAAGAAATTTACCCATAAGTGCTTATCACCCTCTGTGTCTAAATTTGTCATATAATCAAATTTTGTTATCTCTATTACATCTATTTTTATAAACTGATTTATTACATTCATTTGGAAAAACTCATGTACCTCACCAACTATATCGTTGTAATTATTTGCAATAACTGTAGCCCGTTTTTGTTTATACTCTTCATCTAGTTCGCGTAGTAATTTATGTGTCATTGTATTCCTTCGTATTAATACCTAACTACTTAATCATACCAAAAATCATATTAGCTAAGTTTGTAACATTTTCTTCACAGACAACATAGTCAAAAGATTTTCCCATCTCTTCTTTAACGCTAATGTCACCAATATACATAGCATGCGTTATAATATTATACTTATGAAAATACTCTTTATTTAGAGGCTTTTCATCTATATACCCATCTGTTAAAATCCATACAAAGTCACTTGAAGAGAGTAGGTCTATATTGCTTGACATACAATTATGCATACCTTCTCCTCCGTAAGCGGGCACTAGATGTTCTATCGTGCCATTTTTGAGTGGCATAGGGAGTATTTCATAACTATAAGTTTCAGTTAAAATCAAAGTTGCATCAATTATATTTTTAGCAGCCATTTTATCAAGAACATCTATAAGAAGCCTCATATTTTCTATAATCAAGGACATGGACCCAGATAAGTCTAGAATAATTGTTATTTTTTTCTTATAAGCATCTGGTGCAACTTTTCTTCTAAATTTTTTTTCATTACCAAATGTTAAGCGTTTAATATTTAGCCTTTTTGATGGTATATTAGTAGCTTGATTTCTAGAGCGTGTAAAAAAAAGTTTCTCCATTTTACTTAGTAAAATATCTCTTTGTTTTATGTCAAATGGCACAGCAACTGGTTCATCGTAAAGTAGTGATCCTGTTGACTTCATGCTATTGATATTAGCTTTATCATCTCTGTTTTTTTGACTGTTGTGCCCAGCTGTGCTTAGTACATTAGACAATCCCTCTATCAGCTCATCAAATTTTTCTGTATTATTAAAAGTTTTTACTTCTTCACTAAAAAGATAGCCATTTTTGTTTAAAGAGTTTATATGCTTAGGTGTATTTGGAAAGCTTTTATACCAGTTTTTCATAATTTCAATAATTTGATCTGACGAATCACATGCTAAAACATTTTTATAATAGTCAAATACCATACTAAATATATGTACAGGAATAATATTCTTTATATTTTCTAGATCACTTTTTTTATGCTCACATTGGAGTATATAAAAAAATATTTCCAATGGATTAATTGGTTTATTCAGAGATTCAAATTCTATCCAGTTAAATGATTTTTTAGTATGTTTTCTCATTTTTTCTTCTATTCTTGCATCTTCAAAAAGATTAAAAATATCAAATGAAAAATCTTCTTTTTTTAAAATACTATCTACCTTATTTAAATCTTTATCTGTCCATATGCTGTGAGCTAGTTCATGATATAAAAACGCGCTTAAATATTTTACTTTTTGTTGAGTTGTATCACAAATTTTAGAATGCTCAAATATTTCTGTTCCAATAACAATTTGATGTTTTCCTTCATAAAACCTCCAATTAGCAGTGTTGTAATAAGGTTTCACAAATATTTCATACTCTTCTATTGGTAGCATTTCGTTTATTTGCATCTCAACGTAAAGTTGATTGGCGTATTTTGCTATTTCTTGTTTATTCATAGTCATAAATAGTCCTCATTACAGTTTCAACAGCACTTATCTGCTCTTTGTTTGGATAGCCATCATAATCACGCTCAACCCATAGTAGTATAGAATCTTCTAATATGATTTGTATCTCAGAATGGTTAGTTGCCAGTTCTAAAGCTTCGTTTAGATGGCGAATATTAACTATTTTATTTATTATTTTTGTAAGATAAAGTCGGTTCATTTTTGAATAAAAATCTACTAATTTATCAACATGTATAAGAGAGATTTTTCTCTTCTTTGCTGTTTGTAAAAGTATAGCTCTCATCTCTTCTTTTGTAGTATCTTTTCTAATAGGTTTAAATCTATCTATTAATGCTTCATCCATCGACTCCACTGCATAATTGGCACCAATGTTTGTTGTTCCAATTACCCATAAATTTTCTGTTGGTGCGTATATTACTTCTTCTATAGCTATATCATCTTTTGAGCTTATAGCTCTTCCAGTTCTTAAAACATATTTTCCATCTATTGGAGATAGCGCTGAGATGAGAAGATTTAACTCTCTTTTTGGTATTCTTAGTATTTCATCTAATATAAGAATGGTTTTTTCGCCAACTTTTGCTTTACGAAAAGCTTCACTAAGTGAACCATCTTTCCAAATAAGCTCACCACTTTTTTGCTGTATATAATGTCCTAAAAAATCTATAGATTCAAATTGTTCATGACCACCAACAAAAAGTTGTGTAATATTTTTCTCTTTTCCCCACATAGTAGCAGCATATGTTTTACCGCTACCTTTATCTCCTTCTAATAGTATATGTTTTTTAAATGCATATCTATCAAACTTCATCTGTAAATCGTTATTTACATTTAGTATAGTGATGTTTATACCATTAAGACCTTGATTATAATGCATATATAAATTGTCAAAAATATCTTCAGGCAAGTCATTGAGAAAGTTAGAGACATGAGCACATACCTCTGTTGCATATTCGTAATGATTTTGATCAAAGTTACAGTCTGTACTTTTTGGCACTGTGTTATAGCTCTTTTTTAGTAGTTGAGGAGTCAACTTGTTTGTATTATTATTTTCATTATTTTTACTAAGAGTCATCCTGATGAGTTTATCTACAGTATTATCAGTTAAAGTGCCTTCAAGCCATGCATCTCCACATTTAAGCATATAGTTTCCATTGTAAAAACTAAGCACTGTAATATAGTAAATTTTTGGATTAGAAACTAAGTTGTATACACCATAGTATGAGGCGTTGTACTCATGTTTATCAATAGTTGCAAATTTTGAAATAAATGGAGAGTAAAAGTATCCACTTTTTTGCCATGATAAATATTGATGTTTACGTGCACTTTTAGTAATGATTTCTTTTAATTGTTTTAGTACCATAATAAACTCCTTGCGTAATTTAGTATTATAAACACAACAAGTGACATGTTGTGTCGTATATTAATTTCTAAGAATAATTATAAAAATATTCAAGTTGCTAAGTGAGACATACCCTGTCACCACAAGACATTAAAATTCTAACTATAAGCACGCTTAACGTGATTATAAAAGGAAAACAATGAAAAAACAATTCACAATATCACTATTAGCATCATCACTTATTATATCAAGTGCATTTGCAGAAAGCTCTTCATCCGATAGATTTGAAAAAATTGAAAAAGAGATGAGTGCTCTAAAAACTGAAGTCAATATTCTTAAGACTGAAAATTCAAAGTTAAGTTCTAAGTTAGTATCTAGTACTTCTTCTAATGGGGATAACCTAAAATGGGGTGTTGACTTTAGAACAAGTGTTGATAGCATTAACTATAAAATGGCAAATGGTACTACGCAAAGTAATGACGCACTGCTTAGTAATCGCTTATGGCTAAATATGAGCTATGAGGCAAGTGAAAATGTAAAATTTGGAGGGCAGTTGGCATACAATAAGTTATTTGGTCAACGCACTATGATAAATCCTCAAAGTGCTGCTATGGATAGCTTTGATTGGGTTAGTTCTGAAAATAAGCAAGATGATACATTACGTGTTCGCTCAGCATATATTGACTATATGAATGATACGTTCTTTGGTATGGATGTTCCTTGGTCTTTTGGTATTGGTAGAAGACCATCAAACAATGGTAAGCTTATCAGCTATCGTGAAGATGATGATGCAACTTCTCCATTAGCACATATTAGTAATGCTGAATTTGATGGTGGAAACATTAAGTTTAAACTTGCTTCTGTAACTGGCTTAGAGGGTTCTTCTTTTAAGTTTGCTACTGGTAGAGGTATGAGCAATGCCGAAGCCCGTTTCAGCGCTACACCTTATAGCGATGCTAGCTCTAATGACACTGGAAACATTAACATGTACGCTTTTAACTTAGTTCCATACAAAAGTTCTAAGCTGAGTGTTGAATTTCAATATACACACGCTAGTAACCTTATAGATATCAAAAATGCTGGGTTTGATCAATTTGGAGCATTTAATCCTGCCAGCTACAATCCAGCAATGGAAAAAGTGGGAGCACTTGAACTAGCTTCTGCTTTTGTTTCTTTTAATGGAATAGGCAGTGGTATATCTGACTATCTAGATAATACTATTGTATTTGTTAGTGGTGCTATGTCAAAAACAGACCCAGACAGCGCAAAAGCTATGCTTGGTTCTATGGATAGTGAAAATGGTTATAGCTATTGGATTGGAACACAAATGCCTTCATTGATTTCTGAAAAAGGAAAATGGGGAATTGAGTTCAATCATGGAAGTAAATATTGGAGATCATTTACATATGCAGAAGATACAGCTATTGGTTCTAAAGTAGCAGCTCGTGGAGATGTTTATGAGGTTTACTTTACAGAGCCACTAGTTGATTCTCTAAGTTTCCAAGTGCGTTATACATATATTGATTACGACTATACTGGAAGCAACGGTTTCTTTGGTTCACAAAGTGGAACACCAATGAAAATTAGTGATCTTCCTGCATCAACAGATATTGCCGGAGTTGTGGTCGATAAAGCACAAGACATCAGAGTGTATTTGCGTTATAAATTTTAATTTATAAAATTAACTAAATCTATAAGAAGCTCTTTTTGGGCTTCCAATCTTCACTAAGGGGAGGATGGATGTATCTAAAGAGATCATATTTATCTTAGAGATAAAAGTTTTAGATGAAAAATAACATAATTAAGTACATAAAAATAATATCTTATGTAGAATAATTAAATTTAAAATTTAAAAATAAATTAAAGGCAAATTTACATGTCAAAAACCTTCAGACTCTTCATCTCATCAACATTTAACGACTTTCGCAAAGAGCGTGAAGTACTACAAACTAAAGTATTTCCACACATAAAAGATTATGCATCTAAAGAAGGTTACGCGTTTCAACCAATTGACCTAAGATGGGGAGTTAGCAACGAAGCACAACTTGACCAAAAGACATTAGAACTTTGTCTAAGTGAAGTAAGAGCATGTAAGAGTCATATGCATCCTAACTTCTTGATTATGATAGGTGACAGATATGGTTGGATACCTTTGCCGTATGCTATTGAAGCAGATGAGTATGAAGAGTTACTATCACTTACAACAGATGATGAAAAACAACAATTACAAGAATGGTATAAAAAAGACCTAAACCAACTCCCAGCCTCTTACATCCTAAAAGAGAGAAAAGAAGAATATGAAGAGTTTGAAGCTTGGTTAAAAATCGAAAAAAACATACGAACAATATTACAATCAGCAGTAAATAACTCAAGCCTAAATGAAGAACAAACAAGAAAGTACTTTCTCTCAGCTACAGAAGCAGAAGTAGAAGAGGGCATCATTCCTTACATCAACCCAACCAAATATCAAAGAGAAACATTACTTAGTAAAGACAGCACACTTCAAACAGTAGACCCAGAACATATCTTTGGTTTCTTTAGAGATGTAGATAAAACAACACAAACAGAAGATAAATTTATAGTAGATGACTATGAAGAAGCACAACTATTTAAAAAAAGAGTAGAGGATGTTCTAGTAGATAATAACACTCTACATGTACAAACTACCCAAACAGATAAAGATACTCTAAATGAAGAGTACTTAACAAAGTTTCAAGATAGAATGATAAGCTTCTTAGAAGCACAAGTTGATTCTCAAAAGACAAAAGAGGATAGTGAAAAACAAACTCCACTTCAAATAGAACTAGCAGCCCAAAGCTACTTCGCTCAAACTAAAAGAAAAGACTTCCTAGCACAAGAGAGTCTAAGAGAAACAATAGCAAACTATATCTCTGATGACAATCAACAACCACTAGTTATATATGGAGAGTCAGGAAGAGGAAAGTCTGCTCTTATATCTAAAGCGATTCAAGAAGCAGAAGAGACACTTCAAAAGAAAGTACTCTATAGATTTGTAAGTGCAACTCCAAACTCTAGCTCTTCTAAAGAGATACTTACGAGCATATTTGAAGAGTTACATGTAGATATAAGAACCGAAGAAGAAAAAGCAAAAAAAGATGAAGATAAACTCACCATAAACTCAAATGAAAATCAAGAATCATTTGAAGACTTTAGTTATAGAGTATACACAGAGATACTAAACATAAAAGAGAGCATAGTTGTCTTTATAGACGCAGTAGACCAACTGCAAAACGATGATAACTTCTTATGGTTACCACAACAACTACCATCAAATGTAAAAATAGTAATCTCAGCACTAGATGATGTAAAATACAAAGATGACAGTAAATACCTAACAACACTAAAAACTAAAACAGACACTCTTCATCTGATTCCTGAATTCAGTGAACCAATACAACTTTTAAAAGCTTTACTTGAAAAAGAAGATAGAACTGTAGATGATTATCAAACAAACTACTTTTTACAACAGTTTGAAAATGTAAAATCACCTCTGTATGTAAGTATAGCTACTCAAGAGATGAAGAACTGGAAAAGTGGAGATACAACTCAAACACTCCAAAATACTCAACAAGGGATAATAGAAGAGTTTGTTGAAAATCTATATAAAGTATATCATCACAATGAAGAGTTTGTAAACAAAGCTCTAGGCTATATATACGCTTCAAGAGATGGTCTAAGTGAGAGTGAACTACTACAACTTATATCAGCAGATGAAGAGTTCATAAAAAGAATGGCACCTGAGACTTGGCATGATAACCCAAATAAAGAACTACCATTAGTTCACTGGTCAAGACTACAAACACAACTAAAACCATTTCTAAGCTCAAAGACTCAAGATGGCGAAGAGTTAATGTACTTCTTCCATAGAGAGTTTGAAGATGTAATAGCTAAACTTCCAAACCAAAGAGAAGAGCATGAAGCTGTTATAAAAGCTAATCAAGAACTTATAAAACAAAACCAAGACAAACCCTTCAACTCTAATAGATGGGGTAAACTCTACGCAACACTCATCACAGAATATGAACTAAGATATAAAGACAAAGAGAAACAAAAAGAGTTTGCTGAGTTTATAGCTATAATGACTAATAATAGTGATTGGGTATTAGAGTACCTTCTTCATTTTTCCAATATCGGTACCAATCATCGTAGATACAACCGGATGCATAAAGCTATTGCATATCAAGAAAGCTGTTTATATATTTCAAAAGATTTATATAATGATTATCTAAATAGTTTAACAGAACCTTATGCTGAAGATATTCCAGCTAATTCATATGGTAATCTGTTGGTAGACAATTACATTCTGGCATTAACGGGTCTATCCTTCTCATACTCCAAGCAAAACCGTGAAGAAGAAGCGATAGATTTTCTAAAAGAGTCATTCAAAATAACAAAAGAGCTATATTCTAAAAATCAAACGCGCTGGATAGATACATATTTAATGGTATTAAATAATCTAGCTGAAAATTATAGAAAACATAACCATATAACAGAAGCAATAGAATTAGGAGAAGAATCATTAAAAATATTGAGACCACTTTACTATTCAGATCCAGCTTATTGGTTAGAACCCTATATATCTGTATTAGGTAATTTTGCCGGTTCTTTGTCTGATCAAAATCGCCTTGAAGAAGCAATAGAACTTCAAGAAGAATCCCTAGGTATACTAACTGATCTTTATAAGGAAAATCCTTCTTATTGGGCAGGGGAATATGCTCTATTACTAATTAATTTAGCTGCTACTTATTCTGATGCAAATCGCCAAGATCAAGTGATAAACATTGAAGAAGAGGCAGTAAAAATAATAAAAGAACTTTTCGAACAAGATCCAGTTCTTTGGGTAGAATATTACACCACATCATTGCATAATCTAGCATTTTCTTACGAAAATCAAAATCGTCTAGATGATGCGATAGAACTTGAAGAGGAATCACTAAAGATACTAAAAGAGTTTTATCGTGAAGACCAAAATCAATGGGCTCTAGACTATATGCTCGCTCTAAATAGTTTAGGTAATTTATATATAAAAGAGCAAAGATTTGAAGAGGCTTTGCATATAGTGCAAAAAGCTAAAAATCTAAGTGAGAAATATTTTTATTATATTCCGCAACAGTGGACTAGAAGCTATTTAATCAGCATGACTGACTTAGCTGGCGTATATGGTGAGTTGGGTGATTACTATAACAAAATACAAATTCAAATTGAAAAGGTTCAAATTTTAGGAGAGCTATATGCAATAGATCATGAGAGATGGCATGAAGAGTATAGTAACATTTTAAAAGGACTAATTGGTTCTTTACGAAATCAAAACGATCAAAGTAGGTTACTAGACACTCTTACTAAGTTATATGTAGTTACGGTTAGAAAGTTTGGTCAAAATAGCGATATGGCTCAAATGATGGTTAAAGAAATAGTAGCAATAAAACAACAATTATAAGGAAAAAACAAACATGACAGATGCAGATATACTAAGAGGCTTAGAGAGCCAAGTAGAAGAAGTTCAGCAAGATGCAAGACAAGGTGTTACAATTGATGATATTTTAGATA
This sequence comes from Candidatus Sulfurimonas baltica, assembly GCF_015265455.1. NCBI lineage: Bacteria > Pseudomonadati > Campylobacterota > Epsilonproteobacteria > Campylobacterales > Sulfurimonadaceae > Sulfurimonas > Candidatus Sulfurimonas baltica. The sequence continues at coordinate 1,180,647 of NZ_CP054492.1, forward strand.
TAGCAAAATTTTCTGCATTAATTGAAGGTAGGTCAGAAATAGAGATGATGGACTTTACAGTTGCGTTACTCTTTGTAGAAGCAATAACTGAAGTAGCGGAAAAAACTTTTTATTTGTTAACTAAAGGTATAGAAGTTCCTTTACAATGTAATGGACAAAAATATATAGATATAGCAAGAATACAGCCTAATATGCCTATTGGAGATGACCTTGAAGATATGTTGTCACAATTTAAAGGATTTGTTGGAAATGGAGTGATTGCAAAACTTAGAGAAGATGGTGTTGATAACTATTTTAATGCTATCCAGAAAGACACAAGTAATAATATTAAAAAAAAGGCTAATGATATGACAGAAAATTTAAAGTTAAGTATTACACTAGATGAGCTTATCGAGTATGCAGCAAGAGTTTCCCCTAAAATGAAAGGCTCAACAGATGTAGGAAGATTACAATTTATTTTTGAGAATGTATATTTAACAAAAGAGATTGTAGATTTTATAGCAGAGTATGGCATAAAATGGAAATATAATTTAATGCCAAACTTCAATATGAGACAACTTCAATCATTGACATTTGAAGAAGTGATGGGTTATACCGATAGTGAAGAGGGACGAAATTTTCAAAAACTATTAACAAATAAATTTGGAGGAGATACAAAAGTAGCTTATTATTACTATGACAATCCACAAAGAGAGAAAAATTGGGAAGATGAAGTGCCATTCTTAGAAGAGAAGTTTGGTGCAAATAAAAAAGTACTAACTCCTGAGGAAAAAGTTTCAAATCTTGAAGAGCTTTACAAGCAAGACAAAGATAAATGGGTGAAGGATTACACTGAAGCACTTCATTGGTTAGCTTTGTCATATTATAAGCAAAGCAGCTACGATGAAGCGATACCACTTTTTTCTAAAAACCTCTCTATCTTTGAAGAGCTTTACAAGCAAGACAAAGATAAATGGGTGAAGGATTACACTAAAGCACTTGATTGGTTAGCCTATTCACATTATCAGCAAAGCAGCTACGATGAAGCGATACCACTTTTTTCTAAAAACCTCTCTATCTTTGAAGAGCTTTACAAGCAAGACAAAGATAAATGGGTGAAGGATTACACTAAAGCACTTGATTGGTTAGCCAATTCACATTATCAGCAAAGCAGCTACGATGAAGCGATACCACTTTTTTCTAAAAACCTCTCTATCCTTGAAGAGCTTTACATGCAAGATGAAGAAAAATGGGTGAAGGATTACACTAAAGCACTTTATTGGTTAGCTTTGTCATATTATAAGCAAAGCAGCTACGATGAAGCGATACCACTTTTTTCTAAAAACCTCTCTATCCTTGAAGAGCTTTACAAGCAAGACAAAGATAAATGGGTGAAGGATTACACTAAAGCACTTCATTGGTTAGCCTATTCACATTATCAGCAAAGCAGCTACGATGAAGCGATACCACTTTTTTCTAAAAACCTCTCTATCCTTGAAGAGCTTTACAAGCAAGACAAAGATAAATGGGTGAAGGATTACACTAAAGCACTTGATTGGTTAGCCGATTCACATTATCAGCAAAGCAGCTACGATGAAGCGATACCACTTTTTTCTAAAAACCTCTCTATCCTTGAAGAGCTTTACAAGCAAGACAAAGATAAATGGGTGAAGGATTACACTGGAGCACTTCTTTGGTTAGCCAATTCACATTATCAGCAAAGCAGCTACGATGAAGCGATACCACTTTTTTCTAAAAACCTCTCTATCCTTGAAGAGCTTTACATGCAAGATGAAGAAAAATGGGTGAAGGATTACACTAAAGCACTTGATTGGTTAGCCTATTCATATTATAAGCAAAGCAGCTACGATGAAGCAATACCATTTTATTCTAAAAACCTCTCTATCCTTGAAGAGCTTTACAAGCTAGATGAAGATAAATGGGTGAAGGATTACACTAAAGCACTTGATTGGTTAGCCAATTCACATTATCAGCAAAGCAGCTACGATGAAGCGATACCACTTTTTTCTAAAAACCTCTCTATCCTTGAAGAGCTTTACATGCAAGATGAAGAAAAATGGGTGAAGGATTACACTAAAGCACTTGATTGGTTAGCCTATTCATATTATAAGCAAAGCAGCTACGATGAAGCAATACCATTTTATTCTAAAAACCTCTCTATCCTTGAAGAGCTTTACAAGCTAGATGAAGATAAATGGGTGAAGGATTACACTGGAGCACTTGATTCCTTAGCCTGTTCAAAAGCAAATAACAAAGAGTATGAAGAAGCAGGAAAACTGTTTTCAAAATATTTTGAGATAATTGACTTTAATCAAAAAGATGATATCACATGGTTTATGTACGCATTCATTAAATGGTATCAATGTGAGCAGAGACTAGGCAACAGTATCGCAATTAAGAATTTAGATGATTTAGCTCTAAAACTCATAGACTTGTATAAAGATAAACTTGGCAAAGAGTATGAAGTGGTGATAAAGCAACAACATGATGGTTATATTCCACTTAGAGATTCGGAAGATGATTTTGATAGAGAAAAGTATGAGATATTTGTAAAATTTTTTGAAGCTGATTTTACTTATGTTGAGCCTAGTGAAAAAGACACTAAGTTTATAAAAGATGTAGAACAATTAGAAAAAAATATAATATGGAAGATTTTAAATTTTTTCAAAACAAAATAACAGCTAAAATATTAATAAAGAATATTTAAAACATAGTTAGAGGAAACAATGAAAAAACTAAATGAAATCATAAATAGCTATAGAAACTCTCCAAGCGTAGTTTACTTTTTACTAGAAAACAAAGCTTTAACCATAGGAGCAGTTGCTGTAATAGCTTTTGTATTACGCTTTTCATTAGCAGTAAATAGCAATGAAGTTTTAGATGCTTTAGGTAATGGCTTAGAGTTTGCATCTATCGTATCAGCTTCTATGATTGCTGTTTTACTTTACTTCAAAGATGCAGTAAATATGCAACTTGTAAAGCGCATTTCTGAAAGCGGACACACTACAGTTTTTGGATTGGGTGAGTTTAGTGCTGCGCTTCTTACAAATGAAGTTGCCAATAAAAATAGCTCATATATCATCTTTGAAAAAAATATCCAAAATGATAAAATTGAACACTTTAGAAAAGCTGGCATGGGAGTGGTTCAAGGAGATGCTTTTGATGGTGAACATCTTGAACAACTAAACTTTCAAACAATGGACTATGCCATTGTAGCACTTGGTAACGACAGGTTAAATATGGAGTTGGCAACTACTATTATAGACCATTATAAACGCAAAAATATTGACACTCCTATTAAAATAGTTGTTCATATTATAAACCAAGATTTAAATGCTCTTTTCCATCAAGCGTTTATTGCTCCAGATGCAGATAAAACTCATAAAATAGATATTCAGACATTTTCCTTTTATGAAGAGGCGGCAGAATCATTTTTTGAGCAGAACTATGTTGATGGGCAAAGCAGTGAAATTATGGATGGTAGTGAAGATTATCATATAGTTGTTGCTGGTAATGGTGAGCTTGCACTTAACATTATCTACCAAGCGGCAAAAAAAGCGCACCTCCCAAATGAGAATAAATTAACTATACATGTAGTAGATAAAGATGCCCAAAAGTTTAAAAAGCAAGTGATTAAACGATACTCTGGCATAGAAAAGGTAATCTCATTAGAATCAGTAACACTAGATGATGAGACTCTAGAATACTTTAATCAAGAAGAACTTTGGTTTAAAAAGAATCTTACTCATGTAATCGTGTGCTACGATGATGAAGAGAAAAACCTTAAAATTGCTACAGACCTTTTTAACAAAACATATTTGTCTCGTGCGGTTGAAAAGACTCTAAAAACCCGTATTAATTTTGCTATATTTAATGCTTACAACATGAGCAGTAAAATAGATACGGATAAAGAGAACTTCAAACAGTTCTTTAGTTTTGCAGATGTAAAAGCAATATGTACAAGAGATAATTTACTAGATGAAAAACATGATTTGATGGCGAAGTTAGTACACAATCAATATGCAGAGCAGTATACTCCAAATGACTTATATGATTTACAAAACAAGACTATTAAAGATAAGATACATGACAAGTGGTATGATGCTTCAAAGTTAAGTGATAAGCTCTCAAGTATAGCCCAAAGTAAGCATATACCAATGAAGTTAAAAGCACTAGGACTTCATAGCGTTAAATCTGAGAAATCTCAAAAAGAGCTTTTAGAACATAACCGTAAAATATTTGATGCTTCATTAAAAGATGATAGAGATTCTCTTGGACTTAGTGATGAATTTTTACAAGATTACTCAAAAGAGCTTCCAAAACTATGGGGCGATCAAAGCAGCATAAACATACGCTATTTTCCAAAAGAGTACACGACAATGCTTGAAAAACTTACAAGAGCAGAACATAACCGCTGGAATGCATTTCATTATTTAAATGGTTGGACTTATGACGAGGTAAAATCAAAACCAAAAAAAGAGCATGACTGCTTAATGCCACTTGCAGAGTTTAAAAAACCAGAACTTCAACTAACGGTAATCTATGACATGTATGCTATTTTATATATTCCAAATTATCTGGCTAATGCTGGGTATGAGATAACCTTTAGGGAGTCTTGATGGATATTAGTTTAAAACTCAAAAATATTATATATCGTATTGCAGATATCTTTTTCAAAGTGATGAGAACAGTCAGTAAAAATAAACTTTTTATTATTATAATGATATTTGTCTTTGCATATTATTTGGGTGTCTCAGGCATAAAAGAAGTAGTTGAGCTTTCTATAGCAAGTGTACAAGTGTCTACAGATAAGAGTATATTTTCATCTGTATGGTTTTTGGCTTTTGAAAATCTTTTTGTGCAACTGCCAGGTGAACTAACCAATACAAAGGTAATTACAGCACAGTTTATTGCCCATTTTGCATTACTTTTTACTGTTGTGTTAGTACTTTTTAAAGATTGGATAGTGTTATTAAAACTTAAAACCCTTTCATATGTAAAACACACGCTAGTTATAGGCTTAGGCGAAAACAATCGTATGTATCTTGAAAGTGAAATAAAATCAGGACATGAAAGCAATATTATTATCATTGAACCTGATATTGCTAATGCTCATGCTAGATATTTTCAAAATGAGGGATTTGGAGTTTTTTTTGGAACCATAGAAGAGTATTCAATTAAGTTTCAAAATCTTGAACGAGTTGTAATATCAGCAGGAAATGATCGTGAAAATATAGAAATTGCCGGTAAATTGCTACAACAAATACCAGATACTATGAATAAAGAGAAATTTGGAGAACCAACAATAATACATATTCATTTACAAAATCAGGATTATAAAGCACTTTTTAAACAAAATGTATTAAATAGTAGAGCTGATCTTCCTTTGGAATTTAAACCATACTCTTTTAATGACGATGCAGTAAGATACCTTTTTGATAAACATACCGTGCTTGGAAATTTTCATACTATTGCTAAAAGAGAAGAATCCTATAATATTGTGGTAATTGGTGATGGCAATTTAGCTGAACGTATAATATATCACCTTTGTACACTTTCAATTTTACCAAACAAAAACCATCTAACTGTTCATTGTATTAATGAAAATACAGAATCATTTATCACTCGTGTAAAATCAAACTTCACAGAACTCTCTAAAATAAAATCTATTTCATTTCATGAACACCATCTTTCTATGGAAAATCCAAATTTTTTCAATAGTGATGTTTGGGCACTAAACAATTTAACAAATGTTTTTATTTGTCATGATGATGAAAACATCAATCTTGAGTGTGTTGTAAATCTTCACGATAAGGTTTATATTAAAGATGCCGTACATAAAACAATGAAGACAAAAGTACATTTTGCAATGTACCACAATATGCAATTGAGTCAGAGTATTGATGAAAATAAAGATGAATTTAAACAATTTTTTACTTTTGGTGACGCAAGTAAAATATGTAGTCGTGAATACTTTATTGATGAAAATCATGAAAATATTGCTAAACTAATTCATAACGGATACGGCGATATATATAATGATAAAAGTATTGGTGATTTTGAAGATAAAATATTTGTAAAAATAATAGAGAGTAAGTGGCTTGATAGCACAAAATTTAGCGATCGTGAATCAAATCGATCGCAGGCACTTCATATAAATACAAAACTTATGTCACTTGGTCTTAAAAAAGTTAAGTATGATGACACAGATAAAACACAAGTAGAAATAAGAAGACTGCTTCTTAAGGAAAATAAAAAAGCTTTTAAGCCTTTTTGTTCTCAATTAAAGATAACTCAAAAAGAACTAGTTAACTTCTCTAGTCAACTCCCAAAACTATATGATGATGAGTCTCATCTCGATGAAGAGATGATTAATAAATACTATGAGATATTAATGAAAGACGAAGGCATGCTTGCTAAACTTATGCAAGCTGAGCATGAGCGCTGGAATGCATTTCATTATATAAACGGTTGGAAATTTAATAAGGATAAAAACAAAGATATCAAAGAACACAACTGCTTAATAAGTTTAGGTGAATTCAATGATGTAAAACGTAAAATGACAATAATATATGACCTATACTCAGTTTTATATATGCCAAACTATCTTGCAAGTACTGGATATAAAATTGTTCCTATTGATGATATCTCTATAGGTGTCATTGGTAATAGTGACAAAAATATGCCAGATGATAAGTTGAAAAATATTCTTAAGATAGAATTAGAAAAAATAATCTCTAAACATGGAAATATAGAACTTATTTCATCACTTAGGGAAGGCACAGAGCGTATATTTGTTGATTTGGCATTAGAAGTTGATATTCAAAAAATAAAAGAGTTGACTGTCCCTATGCCATTTGAAGAAGAAGATTATATTCAAGACTTTAATCAAAATAGTTCAAAAGATATGTTTACGAGATATACGGTATTTGATGAAATTTATTCACATATGAAAGTTGATGCTTACTCTCTTACACATGGAAGTCCTCGTACACAAAAAAACCCTGAGAAGCAAAATAATTTTAATGAGCAACAATATATGAAATCTAGGGAGGATGTTTTAAAATTATCAGATATAGTGTTTTTGATATTAAATAAACAATCAGATGACATAAGAACTAAAGAAGTCTTAACTCAGGCTAAAAAATATTCTAAAAAAATTATATGTATCAATCCTCGTATATATGATGTATGTAGCAAAGAAACTCTAGATATATATTTAACAGGAGATTAAGAAATGTGACTTAATAGTAAAAACGGGTGCTTAAAAGACACCTCAAACTATGGTATAAGTTGTCCTTAATAGTGTTATGCTATAATTATATTCAAAAAATTCTGTTCTATATTGCTTTTTTTAGATTAAAATAAAGAAAATAAATGATATCCGAAATCATGTTTTATGCTAAAGCTATAACTGTTGCTTTATTAATGGTTATATCCATGGTGATTGCTTTTTTCTCAATACTTGGAACAATATTCTCATCCGATGAGAATCCTGACAAAGCAATCATGTTTTTTTTCCTTTTTATTGCTTGCACCATTATTGCTATCGCTTTTAAACGTTTAGGGGATAAATTATTTTATTAAGAAGAGAAACTAAACTACTTAGGCAAGAGCGTTGAATATTAAAGAAAGCAACATTATACTTTTCAAGAGAAGCTCAATAAAGTATGCGGCCGATATGCCATGATGGTATACACGTCATTCTTTTGATAATGAGAAAGTTTTATTGGTGGTTAACTATAAGCATAATAAGGCTTCAAAAAATTAACCACTAATTTAGAGATCACCCCTCTAAACTAAAGAAACACCTTCTTACCTCCCCCTACAATCTTAATTTCAACTTATTGAGTTTTTTGGACCATCGTATTTAAACCTTTATAAATCTGGTTAAGTGGGTGGTGAATGACAGTAAGAACATAAAATTTAGTTTTATGTAACATAATATACTTTTTTAATTATTTAAATAAAATTATTTATAATTTATTAAGTAATAAAGAATTTTTATATTAGTATATGACACAAGGTGTCAATAGCTACTGTTATTATTCCTCGGTACAAAAAAATAAAAGGATAGAAAAAATGGCGATAAGCATAGAAGAAGTAACAAAATACATAGATGAAATTGGCGGTAGTATTATAAAGTCAGATAGCGGTGATACTGTTTCAATTATAGCATTTAGTAAATATAATAATATATTAGAAGATAAAAATAGTTATATTATTTATTTATTAGAGAATGGTGAGTTAATACAGTTTACAAACGGTATCGGTTCAATAAAAGCTACAGGGATAGATAAGTGTGTTCTTTTTGAATCATTGTTGGATCATAATTCAAATACTAAGTTTGGAACATGGGATTATGATAGCAACGAGGATCAAATAAATTATACAATTGAAATTCCTTTGGAAGACAACACATTAACAGAAAAGCAATTTAAAAGAATAGTTAAAGTATTGGAATCTGGAACCGTTGAAATTATTAAAATGATTGGCGAGTTGAGAAACTCATCAAATAGTGATGGAATTTAATAAAATTAGAATAATTTTTTTTAAAGAGGCAATAAGAATTAATTAGATTCTTGTTACCTCTTTAGCCTTTTGAAATACTGTTACAAGGAATTATATGAGAACACTATTTTTAACGGCTAAAAAGTTTGCGATTGATGCTAATGCATCTGCTATTTCACTAGAGTACTTTAAAGAGGCACTTTCAACTTTAGAATTGATTGATCCAAATGTTAGAAAACTTGTCTATGAGTACTTAAGCATAGAACCAAGTTTGACAAGCAAAGTTTCAAAAGAAAGTATCGAAAATGTTAAAAAACATAATGTCGTACCGTTTGATGATGAAGTAAAAAAGTTCAAAGAGTATTTGGAATCAAATGGTTTTGCAATGACGGCTATAGTATCTAAAATTTTTGTAGAAAAAACGAATAGCATTAAAAAAGTTAAAGAGAATATTTCTAAACTAGAAGAATCTCTTAAATCACAGGTGTATGGACAGGACCAAGCCATAGAAGCAGTTTGTGATAAAATCGTTGAGTCCAGTTATAACATAGCTACAGACACCCCAAAAGCTATTTACTTTTTTCTTGGCCCTCCAGCTACTGGAAAGACTATGCTCTCAAAGCTTATAGTTGACCAGCTAGAAGGGTACGATGCTTTTAAGATTTTTGACATGACTCAGTATAGTAGTTCTAAGGATGGGTTTGGGCTGTTTGGGTTAGAAAAGGGTTACACTGATGCAACCGAAGGTAAACTCACAAAATTTGTAAAAGAAAATCCTAACTCAGTAGTGGTTTTTGATGAGATAGAAAAAACACATCCTGATGTGCTTTCGAACTTTTTAATGATGTTATCATCTGGCAAGGCAGAAGACGGTTTTACTGGCGAGATTATAGATTTTAAAAATACTATCGTTGTATTTACATCAAACTTGGGTTCAGAACTTTACAATAACAGCGACTTTGTGCAGCTCATGAAGGAAAACCCCCTTGAAGCAAATAGCACTATTATAGATGCAATAGGCAGGGAAGAGCGAATAATAGAGGGTGATTCAAGAAAAGCATTAAGTCCAGAGTTACTCTCAAGACTTTCACAAGGTCAAATAGTTCTTTTTAATAAATTACCTTTTGATGCGCTGTTAAATATTACTAAAACTAAAGTTCTAGAGGTTCAGGCTAATTTTGAGTCAATATATGGCATCGATATTGAGTATGATACATTTGATAGTATTATTGCTCTACTACTGCTTTCATTTGCCCCTCAAGTAGATGTACGTAAGTTAAAATCGAAATTACCATTAGTAATATTTGATTTGATTACTGATTATGTAAGAGCGAATGACAGTCTTATAAGCCGAGTTGATTTTAGGATAGACAAGCACTCCTCTGAGCTTTTAAAGTCTGAACTTTTAGATTTAAATAGTGAAGCTCAAATAAAATTTCTGCATAATATCTTCAGAAAAAATGAAACATTTAAATATAAACTAGCTACAAATTTTGATTCTGGAGTTCTCACATTTACATTTAGCGATGTTGTGCGTAAAAAACTCTCAAGGTCAGTAGATTTTAGTGGTGAAGAAGGTTTAGTATTTACCGTTCCATCTATCAGTTTTAAAGATGTGGCAGGACATGCGGTCGCGAAAAAAAGACTAGGCGAAGTAATAAATATACTAAAAGATCCTAAAAAACTGGACAAGTTTAATGTAGGTGCGCCAAAAGGAATGCTTCTTTATGGTGTTCCAGGAACGGGTAAAACTATGCTCGCCAAAGCATTTGCAAACGAAGCAGACTTGCCTTTCATACAAACAACAGGCACAGAAATACTAAATATAGAGCTTATGAAAAAAATCTTTAAAAAAGCTAGAGAATATGCACCAGCTATAGTTTTTATTGACGAGATAGATGCTATTGGAACGAGAGATGGTTCTAGATTTGATGTAATAATCAATCAGTTCCTAACTGAATTAAATGGTTTCTCTGATAGTGCAGATGAAATGGTGTTTGTAATAGCCGCAACAAACTTAAAACAAAAAATAGACCCTGCAATACTTCGTTCAGGAAGAATTGACTTACATGTAGAGATAGATTCACTTGATCGTGCAGCTAGGGAATTTTTTATAGATAAGATTTTAGAAAAACCAATATCAGGTTCATTCGATAAAGAGAAGATTTTAACATATACAGCCGGTATGACAGGTGCAGATTTGGAAAAGGTTGCAAGAGAGAGTGTCCTTTATGTTTTTAGACATTCCCTTGAGAATATTACTCAAGATATTTTAATAGAGCAGATAAACATAATCAAACATGGCTCAAGAATAACTCATAAATCTATAGACAAACTTATGGAATCAACAGCCATACATGAAGCAGGGCATGCTGTAGTCTCAATAGTTTTAATGCCAGAAGCTAAAATAGAGCAGATTACAGTTGTCCCAAGAGGTGGCGCACTAGGGTTTGTATCATACGATCAAGACGCAGACTTAAGTAGTTTGACTCGTCAAGATATAAAAAATAAACTCTGCATTGCATTTGCAGGACGAGAAGCACAACTAAAAGAGTATGGTGAAGAGGGCTTTGACAGCGGAGCTTCAAGCGATTTAAACATGGCAACAAAATATGCTCACTATGCTATAGCAACACTTGGAATGGGTGAAAGTACAGGTTATATAAATGTATCTAATTTTAAAGAAGATTCACTTTTTGAAAAGGAGATAGAAGCGGAACTAAAATTGTGGTTAAATGAAGCAAAGGAAAAAACGCAAATATTAATAAATGAGCATTGGGACAAGGTGTCAGCACTTGCAAAACTACTTCAAGAAAAAGAGATAGTGAATGAAGCTGAACTTATAACTTTAATGACATAAGCTGTCACAGTAAGATGAAATAATTTAAGTAACAAAAATAGTATTAGAAAAAAATCAACAAGCATAGGGCGCTATAAATGGAAAAAATTTACTTTAATGATAATGATAAAGAAAAAATGAGGATAAAACTTAGTAATAATTGGGAAGTTAATTATGATGGTGAACTGTATCTTCGAGAGGCGGGTGATTTTGAACCCAAAGAATTAGTTGGTCACAGTGAAAAAGTGATAGGATTGCTTAACCTTGATGGTGGAGAATTTTTATCTATTTCAAAAGATAATACTATGATTGTTTGGAGCGCAAAAGGGCGAAAGCAAGCTACATTTGAGAGTGAAAATAGCATTGTAGGAATTAGTAAAATTGGTGATGGAAAAATATTGGCATTATTAGAAGATGAAAGTGTTGTATTATGGAGTGTTAAATATAGAAGAAAACTTGCTACATTTGACTTGAAAGTTAGCTCATTTGATGATGTTGAACTAGATCAGAGTTATCTGTCTTTTATTACGAAAGATGGAGATTTGAAAGTATATACCGATACTGGAAATAGCGTTATAACATTCCAGAATCAAAAAACTTTCTTTACTGCATGGAGATTCTTACGAAATGATTATTGTTTAACACGAACAAGCACAGAAATCATAGAACTTTGGTCAAGCAGCGGAGAAAAAGTAGCCACAATAAATGATAAATTTTCTTTTAGTAAAGACTTTTTAACAATAGATGAAAAATCTTTTGCATTTGTCAATGAAAATAATGAAATTTGCATATATGATTTTGAAGGTAAAAAATATTCATCTTCCAAAGTTGACTTAGCAAACTTAACAAGAACCTTTATACAAACAAAAGAAAAGCTTGAGAATCAAAAAAAACAAAATAATATAATGGATTTTATGCATGTAAATAATCCAGACTATAAAGAAGTGTTTATACCTTCAGAAGTAATTTTAAAAAATGATATAGAATTACAAGATGATGACACAAAATACTTATGGAATTTTTTTAATCGTCCTATTTTTAATCAGATTCATAATCTTCTAAAAAAAGAAGAAAAATCTGTAAAAGAATACAGAAAGAAAATGCATGAAATAAAAGAAAATGAAATGAAATTAGATGAAGTAAATTTACTTATTGCTTCAACTATTAAAATAAAAAAAATAATTGCTATCTTAGTATCCTTATCCTTCTTTTCGTTTGCTTTAATTGTGGCTGGAATGTTATATAAAGTTTTGCCAAGCAATATGCCAGTTCTAGTTTTGGTGCCATTTGTGTTGTTTGTAGTTTTTATAATGATATGGAAAAGTAAGTTTTCTAAATTGTTGTTATTACATAGAAAAAAAGAAAAAATCAATACAATTGACATGTTAATGCAGGCAACGAAGCAGTGGCTTAAATCAGTTGTTGAATACAGAGATTCAATTATCAAACAAATACCTGTTTTAAAAGATCAAAACCTTTATTCTGGGCTTAAGGCTAAAGAGATTATTAAAAGTAAAATAAATAATGAAATAGAAAAATTAGCTTTAGAAGAGTGTGGTATTACAAAAGATGACATTGAGTTTACTGATATAACTGGTGCGAATAATCGTGAGGCTATCGTTTTACATGATTGGTCAAAAATTCAAGATAAAACAAATGATTCAATGAGTAAGAAAATTACTTCTCACAATGAAATGTCGTTTTGGTCAACGAAAGATGGAGATATACTTTTTGCTGTTCAATATATTCAGTTTATCTTTTTAACAAAAGATAAAATTGATGTCTTTAACACTTATTATGATTTTATTAAAAATGAATATATATCAAAACAATCACATGCTTATTATTATAAAGATGTAACAAATATGTCTAAAAAACAAGTTGAACGTATTGTTTTTAGTGAAAGTGATGAATACTCTGCAACTGAAATCTCACTGCAAGTTTCGAGTGGAGATAAAATAAATCTTACTATCATTAATCCAGAAACAATGAAAAATTTGAAAAATCAATTTTCTTCTGATGAAGACTTAGAAGAAAGAGGACTTCAAATTAAAGAGCTGGAAGAAAAACTAGAAGAGATAAAATCAGATGATTCTTTAGACGAAGATGAGAAACAAGATGAAATTGAAATGATTGAAGGTCAAATCAATTCAAGAAAAAATGACACTATTATAGTAAATAAAGTTGCAAGTCAAGAATTAAATAAGGCAGATCAAACTATCCAAAATATTAGAGCACAAGTTCGTAATCATAAAACTATTGAAGATAATACTTAATAGCTATGAGTGAGTCTATATTTATATCATATAATAGTTATGACTCTGAGCTAGCAACAGCTATTTCAGATGCCTTGCAAAAGAACAATATAACTAATTGGTTCGCCCCCAATATGATAGGAATTGGTGAGCACTATGCTAGAACTATTACACCCGCAATTACAGGGTGTGAGATATTCTTGTTACTTGCTTCAAAATACTCTGTTGGCAGTAAAAAAGAAAATATGCAAGGCTCAGGAGAAGTTCTAAATGAGCTTCAGCTTGCTTCAAATAACAGACGGATAATACTCCCTTTTAAGCTAGATGATGCGCTCGAAAATGGAGCAGAAGACGGATTTGCTTATCTTTTGGCTAAATCACAATGGTTAGATGTGTCTAAGGATGCGATTCAAAAGCAGGTTGAGTTCATTGTAGAAAACATAAAGGATGTTCTAAAAAATGGGTTGAAAAATTGTAAGAACTATTCTTCAAATCTATCAGAACAAGAACAAGCTCAAAATATAAAAAAAATTGAAAAAGCCTTAAAAAGTGCAGATCTTGCAACTGCCGAAAATATTTTTACAGAAAATGTTTTCGCTAAAGTTTATGATGATGAAATATTACTATTAAGAATTATTACATCAATGATTAAAAATAATATTAGAAACCTTTCATCAAAGTCAGTCGATAGATTACTGCTTCAATTGGATGCCCTGATGCATACGCAGTATAAACATCATTCAATTTATCTCAAAACTATTTTGAGTGTTTTATATTTTAAAGTGAATGGGGTTTTTGATACAACAGGTGGTTTTGACAAGTTACATAGTTTAGCAACAGAATTACCAAAAGTACCTGCCAAATATATTCTTATGTTTAGAAATATTAAGGATACTAACATTATTGAATTAAAATGGAAACATTTTTTGTAATTCAGATGACATTACTACTAGCATCAATATGAAAAAATAAATAAAATTCAAAAGGACTCTCCTTGGCCAATGCAAAAACCTTCAGACTCTTCATAAGCTCACCATTCAATGACTTTCGAGAAGAACGACAAGTATTACATGAAAAAGTATTCCCTAAGATAGATAAGTATTGTAATGATAAAGGTTATACATTTCAACCAGTTGACCTACGCTGGGGAGTTAGTGAAGAAGCTCAACTTGACCAAAAAACTCTAAAATTATGTCTAAATGAAGTAAAAGCATGTAAACATTATCCACATCCAAACTTCTTAATTATGACAGGTAATCGTTATGGGTGGGTATCTCTTCCTTATGCTATTCAAAAAGATGAATTTGAGTCTATTTTAGAATTTTATGCGGATAACAGTGTAGCTATATCAATGCTAGAAAAATGGTACGTGGAAGACACTAATCATCTAATGCTAAATAATAGTTCTCATGCTTATGTCCTAGAGAAAAGGGATCCTAATGGGGAATACAAAGATTGGAAAGAGTGGGAAAAAGAAGAAAATAAACTACGAGACATACTTCAAACAGCAGCAAAAGAACTGTTTGAAGAAAACACAGCTCAATATAATAAATACTTTATGTCAGCGACAGAAGCGGAAGTTGAAGAGGGAATATTACAATATTTAAATCCAACAGAGTTTCAACAAAAACTTCAAACAGATTTAGAAAAAGAACAAAAAAACTTGCCAGAACTAGACAAAGATTATGTCTTTGGTTTCTTGCGTGAAATAACCAATATCGATTCACTAGACTTATCACAAGAGCCAGCTAAATTATTTATAGACAAAGACCAAACAAAAGCCACAGTATTTAAAGAGCAACTTATAGATGCACTATCTAAAGAAAACACTTTGGAATCTACAGTAAAACTCTCAACAGACATAAAGAAACCATTTGTAGATAAAAAGCACCTATGTGAGTTTGAAAAGTTTATGATAGGGAAATTAACACAAGCTATAGATAAACAAATAGACACAAAAGAAGTTTCAGCTCTTAAACAAGAACAATCAGAACAACTAAGATTTAAAATATTAAAAACAGACACTTTCTTTGGAAGAGAAGAAGAACTAATACAAGTACAAAACTATATCAATAATACATGTACACAACCTTTTATAGTTCACGGTATATCAGGTATAGGAAAGTCTTCTTTTATAGCAAAAGCTATAGATGAAGTAGAAGAGGCCTTGACACATACTATAGTCTATAGGTTCATAGGAGCTACAGCATCCTCTTCAAATATAAGAACTCTACTTGAATTACTCATCACAGACTTAGCAGAGCAAGACAGACTAGAGTTGCCAGAAAAATTTGAAGAAGATGATGATGAGTTTAATGTTCAGATAAAAGCATTGTTAGAGACTTTAATGGAACCAACAGTAATCATTTTGGACGCATTAGACCAACTACAAGATAAAAACCATTTAAAGTGGTTACCACTAGAGTTACCAAGTAATTTAAAAATCATTCTATCAATGCTTGACCAAAAAGGGTATGAGTATTACTATGATTTATTAAAGACAAACATAGATACAGCTAATCAACTTGAGATAAAACCTATAGATGAAGATGTAGCAAAAGAGATATTAGATGAGTTACTAAAAAAAGAAAAGAGAAGTTTAACCGATGCACAATACAAATATGCCATTAGAAAACTAAAAGAGAGCAATAGCTCACCTTTATACTTAAAGATAGCGTTTGAAGAGATCAAGACTTGGAAACAAACAGATGAAAAGGAAGAACTTGCAATCGGAATTCAAAAAATAATCAAAGAGTTTATAGATAATTTAACAACAAAATTCCATCATGATAAAGCTATTGTGCATAAAGTACTAGGTCTTATATCCGCTTCAAGAGATGGACTAAGTGAAAGTGAATTACTAGACTTACTTAGTCATGATGAAGATATACTTTCAAGTCTTGAGAAAGAAGAAAATAACAATAATTTAACTTTAACTATTGGCGGAGTTAAAGTAAGAAGATTTCCCATATCTGTATGGGCAAGACTATCAGAACAACTAAGACCATTTGTAAATGAGAGACTTATAGATGGAGAGAAGCTTATTACACCTTTTCATAGGATTATAGCTGAGACTATAGAAAAAGAGTATTATGAAGATAAGAAAGAAAATCTGCATAAAGAATTGGCTTACTATTTTGATTTAGAAAATCATCTAATTACGCAAAGAAGCTTCAATGAATTACCATGGGCTTTGTATAAGTTGGATGATTTTGAAGAGTTAAAGAAAGTAATTTTAAATCATCAAATTAAAGCTTTAGAAGAAAATAACGAATTAGCATGGTATACTAAAAAAGCTTATGATAAATGGGATGCTGCAACGTATATTGGTGATGAAACGTACTATGAACAACAACTTAGAAAATTAAGTTCTAGGAATGCAACATATGAAGAGATGGATAAAAGGATTTATGAATTTATTGTAGAAAACTTTTCAAATGATAGTACTATAGATTCTTTATACGAATATACAAAAAAGCTTGAAAATTCTAGTAAATATATGGAGTTTTTAATAGAACTTGCAATACTAGTAAGGTTTTCAATGAAAAATGAAAGCTTTGCTGATATAGTAAAGTATATAACAATATATACATGTTTTGAGTTGTATGAAGCTAGCTTTTCATATGAATTAAATGTACTAATAACAGATATGTTTAATGCGCAAGAGAATTTCCCATATGGAATTTATAATAATATTTTTGAAAACTCTGGAGTCATAACTAAGGATTATATTGCTCAATTAAATAAATGTTTCGATAATGGAAAGTTAAATGTTTCTATTTTTAGAGATTTATATAATAAAAATTCACTTGATGATTATCAAAAATTAACTACACACGAGATGAATCAAAAAGCAAATATAAAATACGGCATGAGAATAGAAAATCAAAATAGTCAGTTTTTAGAGGCGATAAAAAATGAAAATATAGATATGTTGGATTCGATGATTTTTGAAGGAACTGGGATGGATATATCATCAGAACATCTTCTAGAAGCAATTTATGCTCACTCTCTTTCAGTAGTAAAATTTTTGATAGAAGCATCAGAGGAAGATATAATACATGAATATATGAATATTAAGATTGACAGTTATGCCGAGCCTAAAATACCAATTGTTGAAGCTGTGAAGAGAAGACAACTTGATATAGTTAAATTCTTATTAATTAATGGTGCACATTCGGAAATCTTTGATTTTCTTCCGGAAGGATCACTATTTATGTTCGCAATTCTTAATAAAGATTTAGAAATGGTGAAACTTTTATTAAAATATGGAGTAGATATCAACCAAAAAACTTCATGGGGACATACACCATTGGAGTATGCTTTATTCTGTGAAAGTCCTTCTATAATAGAATTTTTAAGTTAATTAACAATCATAATATGAAAATTTTAAATATTTGATTAAGTGATAGCAGGATATGTTTCAAAAAAAGATTGAAGGCGGTATAAAATGTCAACTGATACCAATAATTTTAATATAAAAAAAATTAAAGGCGACTATGCAGAACTAATCTGCAAACACCATTTTGAGTTGATGGGATGCCATGTCAACAAAGTTGGTATAGAAGAGTTGTCTCCGGCTTTTGCAAAACTTAAAAGTGATAAACAAGGTATTCAGTCGTTAAAAAATCGTATGCAGTATATGCCAGACTTTTTAGTAGTTCATCCAAGTCAAGACAATGCTTCTTTTGTGGAAGTAAAATACAGAAAAAATGTATCAAACGACTTTTTAAAAGAGTTCTCCGCAGAACTACATGTACAGTACTCTGATTTTATAAAAGATGGTATACCCGTATATTTTTATGTTTTAACCAACAGCGAACCGTATGTACACATCATGAAAGGGAAATCTTTAAAGTACTGGGAACATACAGGTGGTTTTTACCCAGTAGGGGAGAGTGCTTTAGATAAATTTCCATTTTTTAAAGGAATAGGTGAAAATGATAGTTTTAATGAGGTCTATGCCGAGAGTATAAAAATAGCTATTGATGATATTTTATGGAAGCAATAATAATGACATATGCTGTCGTGTCTATATAATATAATTTTCTATTAACAAGGAGAAGACACAATGAAAAAAACTTTTTTAAAAATCAACGGTTTATTAACTACTCAAGAATTTAAATTCTTACAAGAACATATATCTGATTTGCCAGATTGGTTTATATTTGATGGGGAGCAAGAGATTAATGCTGATGCAGGATTAGTACATTTATTGGCTGGAAGTGGATTCAGGGTTGCGATGAATAGCTCTGACACTGCATTTAAGATACATATACAGGACCGTCTAGATAAAGATGATAGAGAGTATTTAACAGATACTGACAAATATAATATTCATCTAAAAGACTTCTTTGATAATTATAAAAATATACACAATGCCAAGCAGATAGTAGAATATTACAACGTTGCTTTTGCTATCAATACTATTTTTGGTATAAATCAATTTAAATACCTATTGCATAATATTGATATTTTGGAAACTACAGATTATGTTTTTAATATTTTATTTAATTTTATAAATATCGTATTAGAAAAGAAAGAAGATTTTATTGATGACTTTGAAGAAAAATTTATCGTTAGACTTAATACAGAAAAGGCCTACCGTACTGATGGAACTATCACAGACGAGCTGTTGGCTTCAACTGGATTAACAGCCCAAGAAATTCAAGAAGCTAAAAATAAAAGAGACAAAAATTTTGAAAAACATCAAAATCCAGTCCAAGAAGTGCTTAAAGCACAAGAGGAGCCAAAACGTGCAGTTCAACCAGAAATAAGTGTTGATTTTTTAAATACTGAAGATAAAAAAGATTGGATTGCTCGTAAGTTTACATTAGAGTCTTACAACGGGAAATACACCGATATGACAACTCTTGTATCCGATATGGAAAAAGTAGATAACGAAGGTATTAGCTTTTTCGTTGTCGATAATGCTAAAATAGTGTATGAAACAGATAAGGATAATGTTGAGTTTTTTGCAGATTCTGAATTTCCAAAATTTATACATTTCCAAAATTGTGAATTTTTCTTTATCACACCAACAAAAGTAGAAAATTTATTTTTGAAATTTAATAAATACTTTTTTACTCAAAATTCTTCAATAAATTTAATTACAATGGAAACTCCTCCTAAAGTTGAGGATATAGATACTAGTGCTTATCCTAAATCATTATCAGTGACTATATCATTTCAAGATAGTTTATTTAATTCTATTGAAGACATTACTGATTATAAAATAATTGTAAATATGTCCGCTGATAAAGAAATATATGTGGAGGAAGGTTCAGATAGAATCACTATAACAACCTTTAAGTATGTGTCAGACAAATGTTTTGATAACGTAGCTGATAAAATAGATTATATGCTTGACGGGATGATTACTCATAAAGTAATCATCTAATCCGTATTAACTTTAACCTGGTTGCGTCCGCCGTTTTTAGCCTTATAAAGCAATTCATCGGCGTGCTCAAAGAGTTTACTCAACCCTAGCCACTTAGTCTATTTTCTGAAAACTTAGAAGTTTTTATTTAGATATAATTATGATATAAATTATAATGTTGGAGAACATAATGTTTGTTAATAGAACCAATGAGCTTAAAGCGCTTGAAGATGAGTATAAAAAAAGTGATGCTACTTTTAGCGTTATGTATGGAAGACGCAGAGTTGGTAAAACTTCACTTTTATCAAAGTACATTGAATCCAAACCTAGCATATATCTCTATATAACACTAAGTGATTTAAACTCTCAACTATCAGCATTTACTCAGCAAATACGACAATTTGCTCCATTGTCAATCGCCAAACATTTAAAGTTTGATAGTTTTGAAGAGGCATTAGAGTTTTTAGCAACTCTTGAACTTGAAAAAAAGTTAGTTCTAGTTATAGATGAGTATCAGTACTTAACGCAGTTAGACAAAACCTTTTCATCAAAGTTACAAAAAATATGGGATATGAGTCTCATAAATTCAAATATTCACCTCATACTTTGTGGCTCGGTTCTTTCTATGATGCACTCAGAAGTTCTTGCTTACAATGCTCCACTTTATGGCAGAAGGACTTCACAGTTTCATATAAAAGCCATTAAATTTAACTACTTGCAAGAGTTCTTGCCAGGATCTACAAAGCTAGAGCTAATGCAGATTTACGCATCTTTTGGCAGTATTCCAAAATATCTAAATGAGTATGATTCATCTATGGATTTTATGCAAAATATAGAGCAGAAGATCTTAAATAAAAATTCATATCTTTACAGTGAGGGGAACTTTTTACTTAAAGATGAGATTTCAGATGCTAGAAGTTACTTCTCCATACTAGAAAGCATCTCAAAGGGCAACACTAAGATAGGTCATATAGGCGCATCCCTTGGACTGGCTTCTTCATATCTAACAAAATATATGCAAAGACTTATAGAGTTGGACATCATTGAAAAAGAGGTTCCCGTAACTGAAACAAATCCGCTAAAGAGTAAATTTGGTCGCTATAAAATAAAAGATAAATTTTTAAACTTTTGGTTTTTTTATGTATTTAAAAACTATAACTTTTTAGAGATAGAGCAAAAAAGAGCTGTGTTAGATGAGATAGAGTTAAACTTTAATGATAGATTTGTCTCTTTCGCGTTTGAAGACTATGTAGTTGAAGATATTTTAGAAAATCCTAAAAAGTACTTAGATTTTATACCAACGAAAGTCGGTCGTTGGTGGAACAACAAAGAAGAGATAGATATAGTCGCGTTTGATGATGAAAATAT
Source organism: Candidatus Sulfurimonas baltica (assembly GCF_015265455.1). Taxonomy (NCBI): domain Bacteria; kingdom Pseudomonadati; phylum Campylobacterota; class Epsilonproteobacteria; order Campylobacterales; family Sulfurimonadaceae; genus Sulfurimonas; species Candidatus Sulfurimonas baltica. Next base: position 1,201,999 of record NZ_CP054492.1, read on the forward strand.
CTGCTTCATAGAGTGCAAATGGCAAAACAGGGTTGATGAAGAGAAAGTGAAAGAAAAGCTAATGCAAAAGTCAATAAACATAGTTTCTGACAAAACCACTTCTTACTTAGTTGTAACAAAAGATAGTTATTTAAAAGAGAGTATATAATATGACACCAAATTTAAAATACAACGGCTTTTTAGTCTTGACAAAAGGGGGACATTATACTAATCCGTATTAACTTTAACCTGGTTGCGTCCGCCGTTTTTAGCCTTATAAAGCAATTCATCGGCGTGCTCAAAGAGTTTACTCAATATATACTCTTGAGCTATATATAAACCAATTGAAATAGTAATATTAATATTGCCAGAATCTGTGGAGATAGTTGTTGATTCGATTTTTTCTCTAAAACCCTCAAAAATATTTAAAAGCTTCTCTTTAGAAATATTGCTTAACAAAACAACAAACTCTTCACCTCCAACCCTAGCCACTAAGTCGTCTTTACGAAAATGTTCTCTAAATAAATCAGCAACAGTTACTAAAACTCTGTCTCCAATATGGTGACCATAGGTGTCATTTATTTTTTTAAAATAATCAATATCAAGTACCGCACAAGCTAGACTTACACTCTCTTTTTTAGCTTTTGAAAGAATCTCAATACCTAAAGATTCAAAAGCTCTCTTGTTGTACATGTTTGTGAGATGGTCAGTCAAGGCGCTCTGTTTATTTACATGTATAAATTCTAAAGTATCTAAAGATTGTAAAACTCTAAGGTTAAACTCTTCACTGGTAAATGGCTTAGTAATAAAATCATTTGCACCTTTTTTTAAAAATTCTATAGACAAACGGCTTGAATGCCCATGTTCACTCACTCCAATAATAGCTAGATTGTCTTTGCTATATGTTTTTCGAAGCTCCGAGATTACATTTGTGCCTTTTTCATCATCCAGAGATTGGTCAATTACCAGTAAACCAATGTTACTATCTTCTTTAAGCAAGGTTTCTATTTGGGCATGACTATTTGCTTCATATGATTGTATATTGAATTTTTTCAATAAGTTTACCTGTATAGAACGCGCTCTTTTATTTCCATCGGCAACAATAGCTTTTACAACTTGATTTTTATAGGCTCGTTCAATCATTTGTTTAATGTAGATATAGTCAATTCCATCATCATTATTAATAACATAATCTAAAGCACCTTTAGAAACTGCTTCTTCGGCAATATTTTCATTGTACTCCTCTGCAAATACTATCGCGGGTATATTGTTGTCCATCAACAATGACAATGATCTATTTTCAAAATCTTTTGAAAGAAAGTGATCGTGTAAAGCAATAAAAAAATCATCTTTATCTTTTTTTATTACATCATCTAGTTGCACAAAATCACTTACTACAACAATCTCATAACCTAATGAAACAATATTTTTAATATGTTTATTTAATAATGTGGCATCGTCCTCTATTAGTAATATTTTATCTTTCATTTTCATAAATAAATCCCTTTTTTAAATTCAATACTCTATAAATCATCAAATCTTGAACGCAACTTTATAGGTGTAATATTAGAAATCTCTCTCATAAAATAAACAGTAAAAAAATCTTCATTATTGATTACAAAAACACCATTGTGTTCAAGCAAAAGCACTATGGTTAATGCCAAGTCTTTAGATTCATTAGTTATTATTTTTTCATCATCAGAGTATTCATCTATGATTAATTCATCTGAAAATTCATCACGTATTAGGGAATCAAAAATATCTAATATATCAGTATCATTATCTTGACTAGCAAGTAGTTCTCCAATATCATATGCACAAGAGAAGGCCTTGTCTTGTGTTAAAAATCTACTAACAAAAGTATCTTTCAATTTAGTTTGATTATATTTCTCATGTTGATCATACATGATTTGTAGTTTATCTTTTGGGACAGGATAAATTGTAACTAATGATTCAATAGGCTCTTTAAGATAAAGCTTTATTTCATTTTCTATAAGCTTATCTTGAAACTCTGTAAATAATTTTTTATACTTTTTTTGTTTTGTTTTAGTGTTTAACAGTATAACTTCTCTCTCATTTTCAAAGTGTGTAACATCATAAAAAAGTATCTCATTTTTTTCTATATCTTGTAGTTTTAATACATCATGCTGATAAGTATGTTCAACAGCATCAAAATCCTCTTTATTTAAAAATATTGGGTTTGCTCTAAGTATGTTCGCATCATGCTCTTTTACATATTCAAAAGTATTTAAAGTTGCAGTTTCTACATAAAAAGATAGTAAATGATCCCCTCCAAAAAAAGATGACTTAAATGCATATTTCTGAGCAATATTTACAGAGATTTGTTGCCAATCTTCTCTTGATTTAAACTTACTAATAAGTTGAAGCTCACTTTGAACTGCCATAAGGACATCTACTTTAGAGCTTCTAAGAACATCAAGAGGTATATCTTTGTTTATAAGTCTCTGTGCTTCATCTATAAAGATAGATATAGGTTTTTTATCATCTTCACTTTGAAGGTTTAAATCAATCATCTTTTCAAATATTTGTTCTAACATCAACTCTAGTATAGTATCTGGAACCACTCGAACATTTATTATAATAATCTTTGCATCCTGTAATGATTTAACTATATCTAGAGGATTTTCTTTCTCAGATATATACTTTGCAGAAGATGTTCCCATAAAGCTAAATCCTGATGAAAGAGTGCTAATAACAGACAGAAGAGATGACTCAAACTTACCACCATCATTTCTATCATCTGCTTCTACATCATATTTAGTAAAGTACTTTAGTGATGCGTTCACATTTGTGTAATTTAAAACTATATTTTTATATACTTCACTATGCGCACCATTATAATACTTGGTATTCTCTATTATAAAATTATGTAACTCTTTTGTAAAATATTTAATATCTTGAATAAATTTATAGAGAGTATCTATATTGTACGAGATGTTATATAATTCATTTAGAGTAAAAGAGTCATCTAGTATAAATGCAACAGCTTACCCTATCTCACGTATCTCTTTAGAAATTATAGATTTAAGTTTGAGTATATTAAATATACTTGTGCCTAAGCTCATAGCTTCGTTATAAAAATATGTATTGCTTCCAGCATCAGATGGATCTCCAACCAAGCCTTGCAATAGAGTTGCAAAAGTTCTATTGTTAAGAGACTCTATAATATTTATGTTAGAACCCCATGGTTTACCTATCTCAACGATATCATCAAGTCTATTTGCATCTGAAGCAAGTTTTTTTAATGCTAAGTGCTCACTCCCTTTTATATCAAAGAAGAGTACACCATGTCCTATTTCCATACGATGTTTTATGTTTGGATAAATAAATGAAGTAGTCTTACCGCTTCCTGTTTGGCCTATGCATAGTGAATGTGTAAACTTTACATCAACTAACGGTGTTTCTTCTTTTAGCTCTGTGTCTTTTATTAGTCCTACTTTCAACTTTGTCCTTTTATATTTTTATTTTTTAAAATTTATATCTTGATATTTCTGATTGATAAGTTGGTTGTGGCAGGTTTGATGTTTTACACATTTTTAAATCATATTTTTGTTTATATCCTGGTATTTTCTTTTCAACTATTTTTACTACTTCACACCCTTCAAAACTACCCACTATTTTCATAAGGTCATAACGGCTCTTTCGTTTTATTTGGTAGTTATTTCTATAAACTTTAGTTTCATATATTTTAAGTTGACCTTGCACTACTTCATAGTTATAAACATCACCTGTGCTTACAACTTTCATCAAGCCTTGTGGATTAAAAAGAAGCTCTAAAACTTCATTTCTATTTTTGCCTATGTACTTTCCAAAAGACACTATTTGATTTAACTTTGCAGAAGATAGTTCCCATGAACCAAGAAGATTTTGTTTTGTAAAGTTTTGAGCTTGAAGGGATACAAGTACGAATATTAGCGATATAAATAGTTTCAATTTTTATCCTTAAATAATTTTGGTTAGTATAACTTATTAGAGCTGTTTTGCAGAACTTTATCACTTTTACTGCTGCTTAACACATTTAGTAGCTCTGCTACATGCTCTGTATCATCAAGGTTCATGTCAATGCTATAAAATGTTTTCTCTTTATTGCTAAGCATAGTTAACTGACCAGTCAACATTAGGCTATCGGCAACCTCTACAGGATTGTTAATATTTACATCAATTGGAACGACTGCTTCTACCATAAATCCAAAATCTAAAAAACTATTCCAAATAATTAAATTTTTTTTAGCAATGTCATATGAACTAAATGCATATATTTCCTCTTGTCCTAGATTATATATAAATTTATGTAAGCCATCAAAATCAGTAATAAAAAAGATTGTTTTATGCACAGTCACTCCTAGTGTTGTTTTTATTAAATATTAAATATTTGAGCTAGTTCCAAGAAGTCTGACACATCTTTGCCCTCTGCATTAACTATCAATATTCCTATCCAATATGAGTTATATTCTTCATCATAACTTTTAACTCCAGAAACACTAAAGTCACAATGATTCCAATTTGTATCTTCAAAAGAAGTGTTATCTAAAAAATATTGCAGTTCATAGGAGTCAACGTCAAAACTAAATGAAGGTTCCTTACTGTTATCAAAGTGATTTAAAGCCCAATCTTCTATTTGTGTTTCTTTTGTATTTGCATTTGATTTAGGGGCCATTTTAAGTCCTTTTTATTTTTATAACTTTACTAGATTAGAGTGACAGCTTATGTCACATAATATTTATTATTTTGATAAAGTGATGTTTATATAAATATAAAATTAACGATTCGTGATATAGCCCATAACTTCATAAGTTGTATATATTCCACACTCTTCTACTAGCGTTCGTGTCTCTTCCTCAGTTGATGGTCGTGCAATGCGGTAATCTATATTGTAATCGTAACCGCTATATTGTGAGATTTATATTAGGTAATAATCAACTCCAGTTTTTTGATCTGTATAAATATGACCAAACACAGAATTATCATCGTCTTTTAGATTGATATTATGTTCAGAAATAGTTTTATCAAAAAAATTCTTATCTTGAATTTCTAATATTCTTAACTTATCTGTTCCTATGATGTCAATATTATAGACTGTGCCATTGTTCTCAAAAATTTCATTGTGTTTCCACCCTCCATCATAACTATCACCCAGTTTACTATTTGGACTTTTAAGACTACAAGCCGTCGCAAAATATACTTTTTCATAATATGTGTTGTTACTCATTATCTATCCTTCTTATTTTATTTGAAAATTATATCAACTAGTTATGACAGCTTATGTCATGACTAGTTGCTCTCCAAAAAAAGTCATTTATTTTAATTTTTTCATCGCCAGCGTATTCATAAATAATAATGAAAGAACTGATATTTTATTTAATGTGTGATATAGTGAAAAATATAGCATTAATTATTTTGCTTAATTGGTGTAGAAATATTCAATATTGAAAGTTGCAATGAGACAGTTTATATTATTAATTATTTTTTCTAATTTGTTATTTGGAAATTCCTTTAATACAAAAATCATCAAGAACACTGAAGATATTGATTTTATAATTCAAAATAAAAAAATATCTCAGAATCACCCATTAATATTGATATTTGACAATGGCACACATGCTAAAAAAGTAATCTCAATAATCGAAAACACTCTTTTGAATAATAAAATCAATTTTTTAAAAAACAATATCTTTATGATTAATAGAAATTTCCAATCTTCTAATGAATTAAGTGATATAGATATTATTTCGTATTTATCTAAAAAATTGCATAAACAACAGATCTTTATCAATATGTCTTATGGATATAGTTTCAACCTACCATCAAGATATGTTAGCTATACAAATAACCCTTTTTTTAACAATAAATTGAAAAATGAACTTGATAGATTTCAAAGAATAGCATCAGTATTTAACAATAAAATAGAAAAATTAAATAATGTAACAATTTATAAATCATTTGGAAATTATATTCTTTTTGATGACAAAAAAATAAATATGAAAAAATCAACTAAACAATCTTTATCTATAATATATCAGTATTTATGTGGAAATAATTATGATAAAAAAATCAAACTATCAAACTATATAAGAAATTATTTATATACCAAAGAAAAAATAGATTTTTTAAATATAAAATCATATATAGAAAAAAATATATCGATGAAGTCTGATTTAAATAATAATGTAATAAAAAATTTGATTAGATACTCTGAAGTTGAACTCTTTTCTCAATATATAAACAACTCTTTAATTGGAAATAATAATGTTAAACTTGTTGAATCTATTAACTATGATTCAATATATAGTTCATATAAAAAATCCGATAAAACATATCCAAATCATCTTAAAAATGATTTGGATAATATCTATATTGAATACTTAAAATCAGACTCTTTAAACATGGTGAGATATAATTTTTCTTACATTGACAAAGTTAATAATTTTATCCTAAAGTATCAAAACAAATATCCTGAATTGTTTATATCAGTATATGAAAACTACTCTACACTAGATCTAAATAAAAAAAATATTTTAGCACCTCAGGGGCAGGTTTTTAATATAAAGTATGAAACGGTAAATGAAATACTAGTTGATAATCAAAAAAGATTTATAGGAACATCAGCATCTAGTCCTCAAGCTTTGTCTTATGGAGTTATTAAGTATTTGAATCAGAACAAAATAAAGTTAAATCTGGACTAGGAATGTAGTATTCTTTGTGTAATATAGGGTTGGTATATCAGATTTTTGAAGGATGAAATAAATATATATGGATTTATATTAAAAATTTTCTAATATCTTCAAATAAGTCACATTCTACATTTACACTGCCATCACAATACATAACACCATTTAAATGATGAAGTGCCTTTGCTTTTGCTGTTATGTCATCTTGAAGTATTATTTTTAGTTCAGCTAGAGATGAGTGAAAAGTAGCATCATCATGCTTAACAGAATCAAAAAGTTTTTCAGTCGCGTCTGTGTCCATGCCAAATTCATTTTTATAAAAACTTAGTACTTTATTTTGCTCTTTAACGGAGACTTTATCATCTGCTTTAACCACAACTATCATTAGTACAGCTAATATATTTTTAATAGCGTCCTTGTTTGTGTGTTGATTAAAAAGATCCATACCACTTAAAAAATTAAACATAAACACCCCTACTAATTTATTTGACATTATAATAGCATATAGATATTTAAATCTTAATGCTATCTATGAAAAAACGCAGCACAATTATAAAGAAGCGACACATCTTGTCATTTACAATTAGTAATATTTTAATCAACTACTTATTAAAAGGTTTACTAATGATAGAAGAAATACATAAAGATTATTATTTAATTAAAGAGTTCATAGATAACTATTATATAGAAAAAAGAGGTGATATTCATGACTTAGGTTTTGCAATAGTAAGCAACTTAAAAAATTTAAAACGTCGCCTAAATTTTTTGAAAGAGGCTTTAGACAAACATGAAAGAGGGGATTATAAAAATATTTATGAAAAAATGATGCTAGAAAATTATATTAGATGTGAATACAAGCTGTTTTTTGAACTTCTACCACCTTATGTATTCCCTGATATGACTATAGAAGAGTTTCAAATCAGAATAGGGTGCTCGTATAAGTTATTAAATAAGGATGTTAATGAATGCTAAATAATAGGGACTTCTGGAGTGGTAACCTTATTTCATACATAGAATTTAAATAATTCTAAGTTAAAATAAAACGAATAAAGGTAGTCCATGAGAACTAGTAAATACACCAAAGAATTTAAAGATTCCACAATTCAATTAATACTTAATAATAACGAGAGTGTCTCAAAGATAGCAGCTGATTTAGATATACATGTAAAGACTTTATATAACTGGATGAGCAGTTATAAAAAAGAGCATAGAATACCAATGAGAGTTGTAAATACATCATCTTCAACAGAGACACTAGATGAAGAGAATAAACGCCTCAGACGAGAGGTAAAGCTTTTAAAGCAAGAGCGTGACATTTTAAAAAAGGCGACCGCGTACTTCGCCAAAGAAGTTCTATAAAGTACGCCTGGATGTATGAACATAGAAAAAGTTTTAGTATTAATCTTATGAGTAAAGTGCTCAAGGTAGATAGGACATCTTATTATCATTGGATAAAAACTGGATGCATTACTAAAAAAGTAGACGAGCAACTCAATGATTTGATTGAAGTTATATTTATTCAAGGTAGAAAAAACTATGGCACAAGAAGAATTCAAGACAAACTAAAAGAACTCTACGGTGTATTAGTATCAAGAAAGCGTATCTCCAGTATCATGAAAGAACTGGGTCTAAAAGTGAACATGAAAAGAAGATATAAAAATACGACAGATTCTAATCATAACTTACCAATAGCTCCTAATCTCCTAAACATGGATTTTTATGCATCTGCTCCAGATGAAAAATATGTAGGAGATATTACATATATCCATACAGGTGAAGGTTGGCTCTATCTGGCTACTGTGATTGATTTATACTCAAGAAAAGTTGTCGGTTGGTCTATGGATGACACTATGAAAGTTTCACTTGTAAATGATGCCTTAAGCATGGCTATTAAGCATAGAAACCCTTCCGAAGGGTTACTATGGCACACAGATAGAGGGAGTCAATATGCTTCTTATGCACATAAAGATTTATTGGAAAAACACTCTATAATTCAAAGCATGAGCAGAAAAGGCAACTGCTGGGATAATGCAGTGGCTGAGAGCTTCTTTAAAACACTCAAAAGTGATTTAGTGTATCAGACATATTTTTATACGAAGAGGCAGGCAAAACAAGAGATATTTGAATATATAGAATTTCATTATAACAGAGTCAGATCACATAGTTATCTTGGAAACTTATCACCTGTTAAATTTGAAGAAATAAACAAAGTGTTACAAATGGAAATGGTTGCTTAGAATTTATAAAAAAGTGTATGAATTTAAGTTACCATTCCATTCTTCCTGCACTTCTATAATAGTATATTCTATTATTAGCCAAAAAAGGAACTCATAATGGCTCATGCATTAAGTAAGTTTTTTTTGTAATCCTTCTTTACGAAAGAATGATATGTACAAATAAAGAATATCTATATTAATGATATATTAGATATTATAAAATTATCAAAAAAAATGAGATGGACTATGCAAGAAAATAATGACAGCAGTAATGATTTAAAATCACATGACACAACAGTAACCAGGCTGATTCTAATACTTTCAAAATTAGATGAAGATGAACGACCAACACAAAAAGAACTTGCTCAAGAATTTTCAGTAAGTCTTCGTACTATTCAAAGAGATATAGGTCGTTTATGTTATTTCCCTATTGAAAAAACTGATGATGGTAAGCTTTACTTTACTGAAGGATTCTCTCTTAAGAGAACTTCTTTTGAAGATATTGAAATGGTTTTATTGTCTCTTTCCCTTTCTATGATTATGGATATAAGTCCTAAGTTCTCAAAGTCTTCACACTCTCTTTTAGCAAAACTATTGGTACCAAACTTTGCCACACCATACCTTATAAAGCAAAACCCATATGAGAGTATAGATGTTGATTCAGCTAAACTGAATGAGCTTGAATATGGAATAGAAAACAAGAGAATTACTACTATAATGATAAATAAAAGAGAATTTGTAGTAGAACCATATAAGATAATAAGTTTTGATGAGATTTGGTATCTTTTTGCCAAAGAGTTAGAATCTGAAAAAATAAAAACTTTTTTTATTAGTGATATATCACAAGTAGATTATTCACAAAAGAGCTTCACTATGAAAAAACCAATAGACAGCATACTTGAAAATGTTCATACTGCTTGGTTTGATGATGGTGTTCAATATGAAGTAAAAGTAAAAATTATGCAACCAATAGCTCATTATTTTAAACGTAAAAAACATTTTGTATCCCAAGAGCTTGTAAGAGAAGATGATGATGGTTCTATAGTAGTGTCTTTTAAAGTTAGCTCTGATGAAGAGGTTGATAATCTTATTAAATCATGGCTACCTCATATAAAAGTTATTTCTCCAAAAAGAATTAGAAAAAAAATGTTAAAAGAATTAGATGAATATGTGAAATCACTTAAAAATTTTGAAATGACACATCCTGACGTATAAAGTTTATATAATTTTTTATTGTTCACATTTATGTTGCACATGAAGTTTTTTATACTATTTTAATACTATAATGGCCTAAATATTTAAGACATAAATTCAGCGAAGTTAATTTCTAAAGTAGTTAAAATATTATGAAATTAATGGAGAGAAATATGAGTCTAAAAAAAGGTCAAACTTGATAGTATAATGGCCTGAAAAATCAAGACAACTTTTCAGCTTAATTAATATCCACCTCTAACTGTTACTTTATCCCACAATTTTTATAAATTCAAGATACATATTCATAGGTTTTTGATAACCAATAGCTGAATGAAATCTCTTGAAATTGTATTTATACATGTAAGCTTTTACACCTTCTTTGAGCTCCTTAATAGATTGATAATCACTGATATAAATATTGCCATGTTTAAGAGTTCTGAATAACTAATAGGTCAATTTATAGTTTTGTGAATTCATATGTTGTGCTATTGTAGTATATTGTTATCATAATCATATTGTGATTGATGCAAAAAAGAAAAAAACTGTCAAATTTGAGTTTACCTTTCCTGTAAAGTCAACTGTGAAGTTTCTGTAAATTCAGCTGTAAAACCTTAAATTAATATAAAATGACTTTACAGCATAACAGCAATGTTTTGAGCAATTTTTCTATAATAGGAAACGGGTGATTTTTAAAAATTTGCCTACTATAAAAAAGTTCAACCTCTTCACACTTTACAAATTTTGTCATATACTGGCTCTTTATTTATTTTTATTTCGTACTTGTCGTTTAGAGTTTATGTGTAGTTTTGTCTGTGCGTACATTTAGCTTAAGGCTAAGTCCCAGATGACCATAAAGGCGTTTGGTTTTAGGTATATATGCTGTTAATGCTTCAGATTAAAAAAGCAGATTGACTCACCAAAAACTACCCATATGGGAATAAACGATTTAAATACAAGGAATAAAAATGAGAGGAAGTGTATACTATCAAACTTCACAGTTAGTTAAGATGATATTTGCAGAAGGCGTTAAAAAGAAAGACAAAATAGATCCTTCGCATCATCACTATAATTATGTGTCATCTTACAAAACAATGGAGACATATAGAAATGTATGGAACAATCTAGGTAACTATCTAAAAGAACATTGGAAACTCAAAAATTTTGAGCTAATAACTGCTGAATATATAGAGGCATATTTTGAATATAAAGTTGAGTATTATCCTAGTAAACAATATGTTGAAAAAATCTCATCTGCTTTGGGTAAGCTTGAGTTTGCACTCAATAGATACAGTGCTAATAAATATGAAGAACCCATTGAATATAACTTTGATATCAGACAGCAAGTTCTAAACAGTGCAAGAAAGTTCAAGCAAGTTGCAGATGGTTACCACAATAGAGTTTATCCAGATCCACATTTAATTATTCATAATTTGAAAAATCCTTTACATAAAATTGCTGCACATATTCAACTAGAAGGTGGAGCAAGAAGTGAAGCAGTTACTTTTATTAAACAAGAACAACTTAGAGGTACAATCTATGATGAGATAGAAGGGCAAACGGTTGGTCAAATATGGACAAAAGAGAAGGGCGGAAAAGAGGGCATCGTAATGCTCAGTTATGAAATGTATAAAATATTGAAAAACTACATAGAAAAAAACAAACAGTTCAAAATAAAATATCAAGAGTACGCTAATGATATACGCAATACATGTATAAAATTAGGTATAAAACCTGAAGGCTCACATGGCTTTCGCTGGACATTTGCTCAAAACCGTATTAGAGCTTATCAAGATAATGGTTATTCGTACGAACAAGCTCTTCAAGGTGTAAGTTGGGAAATGAAGCATTATAGGGCTTCTATAAGTGAACATTATTTGGGAGGGTAAATATAATTGGAAAATATGTTAGATAGAATTACTAAATTAGGCTTAATGAAAAATAAGTGTCTATTAAAGTGAGGTCATTCCAAATAAATGTATTGATTCATTTATATACTTTAGGACTTGTATAATTTTCTCACTTGTTCGTATCCAGCATTTGGTGCTAAATGTGCATACCTCATAGTCATCTCAATGCTAGAATGATTCATGAGGGCCTTAATGGCTAAAATAGGTGTGCCATTTATGGCTAAATGAGAAGCGAAAGTGTGTCTAAGCGTATGTATAACAACTCTGTTTTTTCTATCATCTATATTTAGTTCAGAGTTAAAGAGGGTATCTAGTATAGGTCTGAGCTTGTACTCAATTGATGTTCTTTCATAAAATATGATATTATCATTTGCTTTTAAATTTTCTACTCTACTTATTAATTCCTCTTTTAATTTATCATCTGAGATAAAGCCATTATATGTTTTATTATTTTTAAAATCTTTTAGAGTAATAGAATTTGATTTTATATTTATGTCTTTTTTCTTGATATTCATAATTGTGCCAACCCTAGAACCGGTTGACAAGCCTAGTTTTACAAATAGCCATACTTCTAAAGAAGCTTTTAGTGATTCATCTAAAAGTTCTGTAATCTCTGTAAGTTCTAAATATCTTTCTCGCTTATTATCAAGTTTTAGTCCATCTAATGTTGAAGTAGGGGATGAGCCTTTGTATAATTCCATCTTTTGAGCATGTTTGTAAATAGTACCAATCATAAAGATTAAATGATTAACTGTCCTTGGTGCAAGTTTTGCTCTAAATTCGTTTTGCATTTTCAATAATATATCAGCTGTAATGTTTTCTGCGAAGTAGTGACCAATATCTTTTTCAATATGGTTAGTGTATCTAGCTTTTTCTTTTTCGGCTTCTTTTGTTGTGTGTTCTTTATCAGAAAAATATCTTTGTGCTAAATCATCAAAAGTTAGTTTATTCTTTTGTTTTGCTATATGTGGTAGGTCTTCTCCTAGTCTTATTTTAGTTGTTATTTCGTTGATCTTGGCTTTGCAGTACGCTTCTCTGATACCGTTAGAGTACTTACCTATAGTTTTTAGTCGCTCTTTATTATTTTCATCTACATATCTGATGATAAATACTTTATCGATAGCTTTATTGTTTTTAGATATAATCTCCTTAAAGAAGACGCCTATAGTTTTAGTTGGGATTCGCTTTGGAAGTGTTTTCAAGATAAATCCTAATTTCTGGAATAAGTCCGACTGTAGTCCGATTGATTTGATGAAACTGGACTATAGTTGATAAAAAATTATATCATAATAATACAAGCTAAGCCCTATGGGTACGAGACTTGATGACAAATGACAATATATGATAAAGGAAAAATATGGAGTGTGAATTCCCTTGTGTTAACTCAAATAAAAAAGAGATAAAAGATATTTTTAGCAGTGTGAAAACGATTGCAGTTTTAGGGCTTTCTCCTGACGCTTCAAAGCCAAGTCATAGAGTAGCTAAATATCTTCAAGAGCAAGGATTTAAGATAGTTCCAGTGTACCCAAAAGAGGATGAGATTTTGGGTGAAAAAGTTTATCGCTCACTTGGAGAGATACCTTTTGCAGTAGATATGGTTGACATTTTTAGAAAGTCAAAAGAGCTAGATAACGTTGCTGATGCGTGTATTAAACGCGGAGATATAAAGGTTTTTTGGGCTCAAAAAGAGATTGTTAACAATGATGCGGCTCAAAGAGCAAAAAATGCCGGAATGATGGTTGTTCAAAATATGTGTAGTATGATAGAGCACAAAGCTCTGTAAGGAAAATTTATTGTTAGATATAAAAAAGATATATGAGGCAAAAGAACGCATAAAAGATGTTGTGGTTGACACACCTCTCTCGTATGCGCCATATTTAAGCAAAATATCTGGTTGTGAAGTTTACTTGAAAAAAGAGAATTTGCAAATAACTGGTGCATTTAAAATAAGAGGTGCTTACAATAAAATAGCATCATTAAACGATGAGCAAAGAGCTTGCGGCGTCGTTGCAGCTAGTGCTGGAAATCACGCACAAGGTGTTGCCTTCTCTGCGTTAAAGTTTAATATTAAAGCTGTGATTATTATGCCAGAATCAACGCCTCTTACAAAAGTAAACGGTGTTAAGTATTATGGTGCGGAAGTTATCCTGGCCGGAAGCAATTATGATGAAGCTTATGCATACGCTACAGAGTATGGAAAGAAAAACTCTTTAACATTTATACACCCTTTTGAAGATGAAGATGTTATTGCAGGGCAGGGGACTTTAGCTTTAGATATTCTCAATAAATGTGAAGATCTTGATGCCATAATCATCCCAGTTGGCGGTGGAGGACTTATCTCTGGAATGGCATGCGCTATAAAGAGTATAAATCCAAACATAGAAGTCATAGGTGTTAGTGCTACAGGTGCGCCGGCTCTGAAAAATTCATACGATCTTAAAAAAGTTGTTGACACACTAAGTGTAAGGACTATAGCTGACGGAATAGCAGTTCGTGATACTTCTCCTATAACACTAGCATATATGTTAGATAGCGTAGACAAGTTTGTCAGCGTAGATGATGAAGAGATTGCCAGTGCAATTTTGTTTTTACTAGAGAAACAAAAACTTGTAGTTGAAGGGGCTGGTGCCGTTGGTGTTGCCGCTTTGATTCATAAAAAATTAGAGTATCTAAAAGGTAAAAAAGTTGCCGTAGTTTTAAGTGGCGGGAATATGGATGTTACGCTTCTTTCTGTTATTATTGAAAAGGGTCTTTTAAAGTCTGGAAGAAAGATGAAATTGACAGTTACACTGATTGA